>PKTC01000275.1 GCA_002869305.1 Marinilabiliales bacterium | reverse complement strand
TAAGTTTTGTATCCTTATCTTTGGATCATAAAATAACAACATATGTTTGAATTAAAAGAAAATTTCTCGTTAAAAAATCATAATACATTTGGGCTTAACGCTAAAACAAGATATTTTGTTGCTTGCAATTCCGAAGATGAATTGATAGAATTTTTAAATTTACACTATAAAAAGGAGCTACCCTTGATGATTCTGGGAGGAGGAAGTAATGTATTATTCACAAAAGATTTTGACGGGGTCATTTTACATCCTAAAATTAAGGGAATAGAAATATTGAGCGAAACAGATGAAGAAATTTAATTAAGAGTTGGTGCTGGAGAAGATTGGGATGAATTTGTTGACTATTGTGTTGAAAGAGGTTGGGGGGGAATAGAAAATTTATCGTTAATACCTGGAAATGTTGGAACCTGCCCAATTCAAAATATTGGTGCTTATGGTATTGAAGTTAAGGATGTTATAGTGACTGTTGAAACCATAGAAGTTGCAACACTTCGAAAGTATTATTTTAAAAATATAGAATGCGAATTCGCATATAGAGACAGTATTTTTAAGCGCAAATTGAAAGGTAAGCAAATTATCACCTACGTTCATTTTAAGTTAGATTATGGTAATTTAAAAGAGAAGGTAGAAGAACTAGGAGAAATCAACCTAAAATCAATTCGAAAGGCTGTTTTACAGATAAGAGAATCGAAATTGCCTAAACCTGAGGAATTAGGTAATGCCGGAAGTTTTTTCAAAAATCCAATTTTAGATAAGCAACTGGCAACTAAAATAAAAGAAAGGTATCCAGATGTTCCCTATTACCAAATGGAAAACGACTTAGTTAAGATTCCAGCTGGTTGGTTAATCGAAAAAGCTGAATTAAAAGGTAAAAGAATGGGCGATGTAGGGGTACACGAAAAGCAAGCTCTTGTGCTAGTTAATTATGGAAATGCAACAGGAGATGATATTATTCATTTTGCCAGAAACATCCAACAAACCATTATTATTCTATTTGAAATAGAATTGGAAATGGAAGTGAATGTGGTTTAAGAGTTCAAAGTTTCGACTTAGAATTCAAATGTTATTTGTAGGTATTGTAACTAAGTATATTTTCTTTGTCTTTTCTTCTTTTTTCTCTTGTTTCGCTCGCTGGATATCCTAATGTAATAATTAATGGAACTCGCTTTGATTTAGGTATATTTAACAACTTTTTAACCTTTGGTTCATCAAACCAGCCTAACATGCAAGATCCTAATCCTTCGGCAGCCGCTTGCAGACAGATGTGCTCAGCAGCAATACCAATATCAATTAGCGGGAATTGTTTGTTTTTAATTAAACTTCCAGCATTCGAAGTAAAATTGGCTTTTTCTTCAACTATCACTATATGTATGGGAGCTTGCTTAGTAAAATGATTCATACCAAGTACTTTACTTGATGTGCAATCGGCAATTTTGTTTTTTAAATTTTCCTCGTCAACAACAATAAACTTCCATGGTTGGGCATTACATGCTGAAGGAGCTAATCTTCCCGCATCAATTATTCTCTCAATTTTTATCTTTTCAACTGGTTTTGTTAAATAAGCTCTGTCACTTTGCCTACAATTAATTAGCTCCAGTAATTCAACTCCTTTTATCATACTTTAACTTTTTTTCTTCAGTTTTAATATCCCGCGGCTTGTCCATCTTTTCTTGATTCTGATGCTCCATAATAAACTTTATTTTGAGCATCATACATTATTGCTTGGTATCCACCATATCCACCCAAACTAAAATTAATCTGATGTCCTTTCTTCATTAATTCACGGATAACTTCATAGTCTAGTCCAGACTCAAGATATAAAGTTCCTCCATCATTCATTTTTTCACCTGTAGGTTGTGAACTTCCTCCATGGCGCATTCTGGGTGCATCGCCCGCTTCCTGAAGGTTCATTCCAAAATCAATCATGTTAACAACTATTTGAGCATGACCCTGTGGTTGCATAGATCCGCCCATAACTCCAAAACTCATGAAAGGTTTGCCATCTTTTGTAATAAATGCTGGTATTATGGTATGGAATGGTCTTTTTCCTGGTTCGTAACAATTCATATGATATTTATCCAGACTAAAAAGTTCTCCACGATCTTGTAGAATAAATCCTAGTTTTCCAGGAGTCATACCTGAACCTAATCCGCGATAATTACTTTGTATTAAAGAAACCATGTTTCCATACTGATCTGCAACAGTTAAATAGATTGTGTTTCCTTGTTCTAACTCACCGGCAGGATAATCTCTGGCAGCTCTATTTGGATTAATTAATTCTCTTCTTTGTGCAGCATATTCTTTCGAAATTAACTCTTCTATAGGTAATTCATTAAAATCGGGATCTGAATAATATTTCGCTCGGTCTTCGAAAGCAAGCTTTTTTGCTTCTGTAAAAGTATGAACGTAATCAACACTTCCAAATTCCATGGAGGTTATATCATAACCCTCGAGTATATTTAATATTTGCAAGGCGGCAGTTCCTTGTCCATTTGGTGGTAGTTCCCAAACATCGTAACCACGATAATTTGTTGAAATTGGCTCAACCCATTCGTATGTGTGATTTGCTAGATCTTCGTACGACAAAAATCCGCCTTGTTCTTTCATATATTGTGCTATCGTGTGAGCAATTTCTCCTTTATAAAATGCATCCCTACCTTCATTAGCAATTTTTTCCAATGTATTTGCCAGGAATGGATTTTTAAATATTTCGCCCTTTTGAGGTGCTTGTCCGTTGGGCATATAAACTTCTTTAAACCCTGAATATTTCTCTAATCGGTTTGCATTTCCGTTCCAGTAAAAAGCAATTAATTCGCTAACTGGAAATCCTTCGCGTGCATAATTAATAGCAGGTTGGAGTATATCAGTCATTTCTAATGAACCAAATTTCTTGTGTATTTCAAACCAGCCGTCGACACAACCCGGAACAGATACGGGTAATGGACCAAATGCTGGAATCTTTTCATAGTTATTTTCTTTAAAATACTCCAGAGTCAATGACTTTGGAGACCTACCACTAGCATTTAAACCATACAATTTTTGAGTTTTTGCATCCCAGATAATGGCAAATAAGTCACCGCCTATTCCGTTACCCGTTGGTTCCATTAAACCAAGTGTGGCATTTGCAGCAATGGCTGCATCCATTGCATTACCACCCTTTTTTAGAATATCGAGAGCAACCTGAGTTGCCAATGGTTGGCTCGTGGCAGCCATGCCATGCTTTGCTATCACTTCTGAGCGAGTTGCATATGATTTGCCTGTTAGTCTGTCTTGTGCACACATAATATTTATACTTATAATTGTAATCAGGATGATGTTTATCGCTTTTTTCATTTTGTCAGATTTAGTGGTGAATCCATAATAGGACAATACATGCAATAATTAGTTTAAAAAACTACATATTGTTACTTATCTTCTTAAGAGCTTTTTCTCTTATTACTTCTTGAACAGTTTGGTTCTCAATCTTGCTTTCGAGCCAGGATACAATATCAAAATATATAAAGGGTCGGCGTTCGTAAAACTTATCATTTAATGGTATTAACTGTTCTTTAAGCTCCTTAAATGCATCAATGAGTTGATCCCGCGTAATTGAGCTTAACTTTCTTAAAAATTTCATAATGATTTTCTGGAAAAGATGTAAATCATTTTTCTTAATAAGGAATCGATAGGTTGAACGAATATAATAATCGACTAGATCGAGATTTCCCAGTTCGTAATGACTAATTAAATTTAAAATTCGTGCAAAACTATGTATGTCTGATCTAAGATCGACATCCTTCATATTAATTATTTTATTTAACCATAAAACAACGTTTTGATAATTACTATCGCCAAAGTACATACAGGCAAACTTGTAATAAAAGATAATGATGTAATGAGTATCAAGCTGGCGCTGGAAATTTTCTAAACTATCTGCAATTTCAGGTATTATTTTAACGCCTTCACCAAATTCACCTGTCATGAAATAACGATTTATCTTATGAGTGGATGAGTATTTGAAAAGCAGGAGACGAATATTTTCTGTAAGTTTCAAATCCTGAAGATTATGAATTTCATCAAATTTCCTAACGGTTAATTTAAATTCATCGTATTTGTGCAACTTAGATTGAGAAACCAATAGATTATTTACTGATTTTATATACATTTCAATTTTAGGCGTGATAAGAGTTTGATTTTCATCGAAAAGATTAACCCACTTTTTTGCATACTCGTATCCTCGGTCGAAATCCTGAATGAAAAAATAGTAACCAACAAATGAATTATACAGATACATTTTTTCATCGAATGAAAGTTGTTCTTCCTGAAAAACAGGTAGAGTGGAATATAAAAAACTATTTACCAGTTCAAAATCTTTATGGTTTCGCAGAAAACCAATTTTTAGATAAAAAGAATAAAGCTTGATGGTTAAATTTGAAAATGTATTAATGTTGTTTATTTTCTCGTTTATTTGGTCTGAAGCCTTTATTAACATACTAACTTTATTCTCTATGTTAGTTCTTATGTATTTAGTAACCAATCTTTTTTCAAATTCAATGATTTCAAGGAATAAGGTGTTCTTCTCAAATTTCTCTGACATGTTCTTTGCTTTATCAAGCATCTTGATGCATTGATCGTAAAGACATTTGTTGTATAATATGGTTGCATGATCAATAAGTTCATGAATTAATAAATCAATATCTTCATCAGAATTAAGATTACGAAGATTTTGAAGAATCTGTTTATATAAGTGTGCTTTTAGGTTGGATAATTGCTGACTTTTAATACTCTTATTCTTTTCCAGGATTTTGGTTTCGTCGTAGTCCTTTTGTTTGTCAATAAAATCAAAAAGCTTCAGATACTTGGTTTCTTCACCTGCAACTTGTTTGATAGAATGCAATTTGAAATATCTCTTTTCTGCTTTTGAAAGAGATTTAATAAGTTGAAATAATGGGTCGTTATTTTTATTGGGCATTGTAATTTCAATTTTAGATTTTGCTTAATGTATGTTTTGATATCTAAATAGTTAAATTTAATTAATTATTCTGTTTTTAAGCTTAGCCATCGTAAAAAATGGAATAATTAGTTTCCAATCAAGTTTTATTAAAAATATTTTTGGTCAGTTACTATTGGTATTGTAACAAATGTAAAGAAAAATTGTAAAATGCAAATTTAAACTTTATGACAATCTCAAAAGACTCAACCTTAACATCTGGAGTATTAGCTATTGCAAAGGATGTTAAAAAAGAGGAACAAGAATCATTAGACATTAAAATCGTAAAAGCTGGTCCTGATAATAAAGAAAAAATTTTGGTGGTTGATGTGTCGAGTGAAAAGGTTGGTAATTACGATGAATTGGTAAAATCAATTTGTAGTTTGGGATTTAGAATATTGATTTCCGATGTTTTTACCGATATATTTAATGCAAAGGCATTGGATTATGGAATTTTAACCGTTGAAGTTTCAAGAAATTTTCTTAAAAAAATCATGGATGCAAGCGGTAATGAAGATTTTAAATTGTTTATAGATTTAAAAGGGCAGGAGGTAATGATTGTAAATACGGGCGAAAAGGAGTTTTTTGAATTAACTGATTATAATGTGGATGGTTTTGAAGGTGGAAATGATGATGTGGAAAACTTGCACGATATCTGGGATAGTATTGGCGATTTATGTCAGCCAGATAAGTTAGTAGACTATGTAGAAGGACGAAATTATTGATAAATTTTTGATTTTCATTATTGTAGTTTTTGTAATTGAAGTCATCTCTGTAATTGAGGTGGCTTCTTTTCTTGAGACCGAATGATTAAAAAGTCCACACCATTTTTAATTGAGGTGTTTGCGAAATTTGATCTAATTTAAGAGTCATATTAAAAGAGACATCCTCAAAATCTGCATTGCCATTTATGACGTAATTGTATCGTTCTAATGCGTCGAATAAGAACCCTTTTGAAAATACGTGATATGTTAACATTCCTGTACCAAAAATAATGATAGCTGCAGCAAGATAACCAGTTTGTTCCTCTTGTTGGATATTCTCATCCAATGTCTGATTTCCTGTCGAGTTGTTACTTCCAGGATAAAAATGCTTATATGCCAAAAGGGGTGCTATAACTCCCATTTGGGCAATGCCGAATATTCTGGTTAATTTATAATTGTTTAGATCGTGCAAAGTAGCAGAATCTCCTGCAATGTATGGTTTTACATTACCACCAAACATTCCTACTTTTATATATGATGAACCCTGATCGGGAGAAAATTTACGCTCAACAAAAAAGAAAGGAGTTTCTGTTACCCAAATGGTTTTTGTTTTCAAGTATAAATCAGGTAAATCCTTTTTAGCAGTAAAAGTTAAACCAGGAATTTGAGTAAATCCCTGTGAATAAGTGCAAATGACTAAACTTAATATTATTAACCTTTTAAACATAGTGATTCTGTGTGGAGTATTTATGTACCTAAATTTATGAAAAAGGTTTTTAAATGAGAAAGGATTTAAAAAAACTTTCAATTTGAACAACATAATAATTTTCTGGTATAACAGTATTTTTTTAATAATGTTATTTATATTTAAAGCAAGAAAATGATTTATTAAAACAAAAAAAAATGAGAAAAAATTACCTATTCTTGTTGATACTATTTATGGGGGTATCAGAAGTGTTTTCGCAAGCAGATTATAGAAATGGATACATTATAACGAATGAAGGAGATACTACACACGGTTATTTAGATTACCGGGGGGATGTGAGAAATTGTAATAAATGTCTTTTTAAATTGAATGAGCATAGTGAGCCTGTAGAATATTTACCAAGCGAAATAAAAGCGTATAGGTTTGCAGATAGTAAATTTTATATATCATATTTTCTAGAAGAATTATCGGAAGAAGTATTTATTGAGTTTCTAATAGAAGGTATTGTTGATATTTATTATTATAAAGATTTAACAAATGAATTTTATTTTGCAAGTAAGAATGACTCAGAATTGATTAAACTCGAAAATGAAAAAATTCAAATTGAGATTGATCAAAAATTTTTTGAAAAAGAATCAAATAAATACAAACGTGTTCTTAGTTATCTGTTTAGTGATAGCGAACTAGATTTGAATAAAATAAATAATGTTGGATTAGATCATAAACCACTAATAAATATTGCTAAAGATTATCATAATAATGTTTGTTTAGATGAAAAATGCATAGTTTATGAAAAAAAAATGGCTCCGATCAAATTGGATTATTACGTTTTATTTTTTTCAGATATTGTTAGTCTGTTTATCGGAGAAGTAGATCAATATGCGGAATTGAATTTTAACAATAAAGTTAGTTATTCATTAGGTCTTGGGTTATCATTTAATTTGCCAAGACTAAATGAAAGAATAACAGTTTATTCGCAAGTATTATATTGTGATTACTCTGTTAGTTCTAACTATTTTACAGAAGATATATTAGGTTCATATTTAACTACTTCAAATGTTGAAATACAAAGTTTAAACAATAATATTGGATTTAAATTTCTAATTCCTTTGGAAAAAGTTAAACCAGAGATTACAACATCGCTAGTTTATAACCTTGTATTAAAGTCAAATATAGAAAGAACTGTTGAAGAAGAAAGCTTATTTAGTGGTGATATTATATATAACTATAGTGATAATCTTATTACAAATTCAATTGGATTTATGATTGGTGCTAGTATGAACATATTTGAAATTAAGAACGTTGAAACACGTATTAATGTTCAGTACAGCTACACATATGGTAGAGTTCTTGAAGGATCACGCAGCAATCCTGGGAAATATGCTGTAAATTATTTAACTTTTACTAATAATAATAGTGTTATTAGGTTTGGTTTAAGTTTTAAATTATTACAATAATTTATTTTTTATAAGTCTAATAATATCTCATCTGCACTTTTCTCACCTAAAAGCATTTTATACGGCGATTCTAGCAATTCTTTAACTTTCACTAAAAATCCAACCGAGTCTTTGCCATCAATGGTTCTGTGGTCGTAGGATAAAGCAATATACATCATTGGACGAATTACAACCTTACCTTTTATAGCAATGGGTCGCTCTTGGATGTTATGCATTCCTAAAATACCCGATTGTGGTGGGTTTAAAATAGGAGTAGAGAGCAATGAACCAAAAACACCACCATTCGTAATAGTAAAGGTTCCACCGCTTAAATCGTCTAAAGAGATTCTTCCGGCACGACCTTTGTCTGCAAGTCGTTTAATTTCGATCTCTAGTTCAGCCAGATTAAATGTTTCTGCATTTCTCACAACAGGTACCATCAGTCCTTTAGGTGTTTGTACTGCAATTCCTATATCACTGTAATCCGGATAAATAATTTCATCACCATCCAAATGAGAATTCACAGCAGGAAAAGATTTTAATCCAATAGAAACTGCTTTTGTGAAAAAAGACATAAAACCAAGCTTTGTACCGTGTTTTTCGACAAATTGCTTTTGGAATTTAGTACGCAAAGCAATAATTTCGGTCATATCAACCTCGTTAAAAGTAGTTAACATGGCCGTTTCGTTCTTCACTGAAACTAAACGCTCACTTAATTTTTTCCGAAGTTGAGTCATTTTTTTTCGATCAACATGTCTTGAAATTTCCTTTTTATTCTCAACAGATCCAACATTTGATTTTTGCGATAGAATTTGTTCAACCTCGGATTTGCCAATCCGCTTTAATCCATTGATTACATCATCAATATTGATGTTATTTTCATCCATCAATTTTTGGGCAACTGGAGAAATCCTTACCTTATCATATTCAGAGTCTTTATCATGAATTTGTGTTTTATTCTCTACAGTTTTCTTCTCATCCGTTTTATTGTCCTCTTTTGCAGTTTCTATTGTATTATTTGGTTTTGTTTTTGGTGCTACAGCACTTGTATCTATTTTACATGCAACTGATCCTACTTTGATTGTTTCTCCAGTTTGAGCTACAATTTCTATTTTTCCACTTTTTGAGGCCATTAAAGGCAGAGTAGCCTTGTCAGACTCAATTTCTGCTATTTCCTGATCTGTCTCAACATAATCTCCATTTTCAACTAACCAATTGGATATTTCAACTTCTGTAATGGATTCTCCTGGACTGGGTATTTTTATTTCAATCATATCTTTAGGTTTCTTATTTGCTTCAATAATATTGAATAAAATCTTTTTAAAATGAATTCTTCAATTATAAGTAAAGGTAAGTATGTTGTTTATTAATTTCTTCTCTTGCACTTCCTTTTTCGCATTGTAATCCACAATATTTATTTTTCAATTCACAAGTACATTTTCTGAATATTTTTCCAATAATTTCATTTTGACCTAAAACATGTAATTTGTTTAATCCAACTGCTGGGCTTCCGCTTGCTAAACGAGCAACAACCTGCAAATTTACAGTTGTTAGTTTCTCTTTGATAAATCTCCAGGCACCCATATTTTCAGGTTCTTCCTGGGCCCATATCCATCGTCTTGTATTGTGGTATTTTTTAATAATTGTTTGTATTTGTTTTTCAGGCCATGGATACAATTGTTCAACTCGAATTAGAGCTATATCCTTTGCATCAAATTCTTCTTTTTTGGCTAATAAATCATAATAGATTTTGCCGGAGCAAAAAACAACTCTTCGAACTTCCTTTATATCAAC
>PKTC01000442.1 GCA_002869305.1 Marinilabiliales bacterium | reverse complement strand
TGATTGGAGGGGTTGGAGGGGTTATTATTTTTCTACCCAATATTCTTATTCTTTTCTTCTTTATTTCAATAATGGAAGATACAGGTTATATGGCAAGAGCAGCATTTATCATGGACCGAATTATGCATAAAATAGGACTGCACGGAAGATCTTTTATACCTTTAGTAATGGGATTTGGTTGCAATGTTCCAGCCATTATGGCAACACGAACCATTGAAAACAGGCAGAACCGTATTCTTACCATGCTGATTAATCCTTTCATGTCGTGCAGTGCCCGATTGCCAGTCTATGTTTTAATTATTTCAGCTGTCTTCGTAAACCGTCCGGGATTAATACTATTTTCAATTTATATGATAGGGATAGCCGTTGCAGCAATTGTTGCAATTGTTTTCAAGAAAACTATTTTCAAATCTAAAGAAGTTCCTTTTGTTATGGAATTGCCACCGTACAGAATACCAACTTTAAAAAATCTTACACGTCACATGTGGTTTAAAGCTGCTCAATACTTAAAAAAGATGGGTGGAGTGATCCTGGTTGCATCAATAATTATCTGGGCTTTAGGTTATTATCCGCGCGACATTGAATATTCATTTAACTACGATCAACAAATCACAGAAATAACAAAAGAAAATTTACCGAACAAAGACGAATTAATTGATAATATTTTAGTTCAAAAAACATCTGAAGAGCAGGTTAAGTCATATATTGGTAGAATTGGTAAATTTATAGAACCCGTTATTCGTCCACTTGGTTTTGATTGGAAAATGGGTGTTAGTCTTTTATCTGGAGTTGCGGCTAAAGAAATTGTGGTAAGCACCATGGGTGTTCTTTACCAGGCTGAAGATGAAGAAAGTTCAAACAATTTAGTATATCGACTTAAAAATGAAAAAGACCAAAATGGAAATCCCGTTTATTCTCCATTAGTTGCATTTGGATTCTTAATTTTTATTTTATTGTATTTCCCTTGTGTTGCCTCGATTGCAGCAATAAGTAAAGAATCAGGTCATTGGAAATGGGCTATTTTTACAGTCATATACACAACATTTTTAGCCTGGTTTATGTCTTTATTAATATATCAGATTGGATCGTTAATATTGTAATTATGAACATACAAGAAATCATAGTTGGTCTTATTGTTATTGCATCTGTTTTATATGCGGTTTATAACATAGCAAAGCTTTTTACTCAAAAACAAAATAATTCTTGTGGTTGTTCTTCATGTGATTTCAAAACAAAAATAAAAGATATCAAATCCTTGTCAAGTAATTAGATCAACTCACATAATTTAATTAGTACATATTTTGATAAAATGATTTTATGATTAATTTTATCAGGTATTAATAAATTGATAAGCATATGGATTATTTCTTGCTAGTTATAGGTTTAATTCTAATCGTTTTTGGATTGTTAGGATGTATTCTACCAATCATCCCCGGACCACCCTTAAGCTTTATTGGAATACTAATTTTACACTTTACGGATTTTGCAGACTATACTACTAACTTTCTATTATTACTAGCTTTTATTGCTATAGCTGTTACAATATTAGATTATGTAGTACCAATTTGGGGCACTAAAAAATTTGGTGGAACCAAAGCAGGTATGTGGGGTGCTACCATTGGTATGATAATAGGAATGATATTTTTTGGACCTGTTGGTTTAATTTTAGGGCCACTTGTGGGGGCAATTATTGGAGAATCACTCAAAGGAGCAAAAAATAAAGAAGCTTTCAGAGCAGGTCTTGGAGCTTTTGTTGGCTTTTTAACGGGAGTCGGGTTAAAACTTGCTGCCTCAATATACATAACATGGCATTTCTTTAAATCTGTTTTTATACATTTTAAAGATGTATTATAACTAAATAAATACTTAATAAATTTTGAGAAAAACAATCAGTATTATTTTTGTAATCCTATCAGTAGGAGTATTTCAAAGTTTTTCAACTAATGACATTGATATAACTGTTTTAACTTGCTCTCCTGGAAAAGAAACCTATTCTGCGTGGGGACATAGTGCAATTCGAGTGGTTGATAAAAAAGCAAACATAGATGTTGTCTATAACTTTGGGCTTTTCGATTTTAGTACTCCGAACTTCTACCCCAAATTTATAAAAGGACGATTACAGTACAAACTGGGTGCTGAATACACGCGTCAATTCTATCAGCAGTATTTTAGAGAAGACAGGCAAATTATAGAGCAAAAACTTAATTTATCGGAAGAAGAAAAAATTAAGATTATACAAAAACTTCAGTATTTATATAGGCCAGAGAACAGGTATTATCTCTATCGATTTGCAGGAAAAAATTGTACCACAGAAATACGCGATTTGCTTTTGGAAAATGTCGAAACAGATTTTCAACATATTCCAACGGATAAAACCATTCGAGATCAATTAAATGAATACCTTCAGAATAGGCTTTGGTTGCGATTTAGTATGAGTCTTATTATGGGATACAAAATAGACCGAAAAATTGATTCGTTCGATAGCATGTTTCTACCTGATTATTTATGTGTTGGACTAAGAAATATAAATACAGACAATGGCAAATTGGTTATCGAAGAAAATACGTTTAATCAAGTATATGATGGAACTAAGGCTTATCCTATTTATAAAAATCCTTTACTAATACTATCGATCCTCTTTTTAATAATGCTAATTATTAATCACAATTATATTCAGTTTCCTATACTACTAATTATTGGTTTAACCGGACTTGTTATATTTATTCTCAGCCTCATTACAGAACATCCAGAACTCCAATTTAACCTAAATTCCTTATGGATCAATCCTTTATACTTAATCTTAGTTTTCTTAAAAAGTGACACTAAGTTTAGAAAGATTATAGCTATTGTACTGCAGGTTATGCTAATTGCGATGATTCCAATTTGGTTATTTAATGTTCAGTATTTTGATTGGGCTTACTTACCAGTTTTTCTTATGCTCATTCTATTTAATTTCAGAACTCAATATCCTAAAAAGAAATTACACTTAATTTAAAAGAATAAAAAAGGGTGTCTTAAAAGACACCCTTAAATTATATTAAATACTTTGTTAGGCGCCTAAAGTAGCTACCATAACAGCTTTTATTGTATGCATTCTGTTTTCAGCTTCGTCAAAAACAATAGATGCTGGAGATTCAAATACTTCTTCGGTAACTTCCATTCCATCTAATCCAAATTTTTGGAAAATTTCTTCGCCAACAGTTGTTTCTCTATTATGGAATGCTGGTAAGCAATGCATAAATTTACATTTTGGATTACCGGTAGCATCCATCATTGCTTTGTTTACCTGGTAAGGTTTTAATAATTCGATTCTTTCTTTCCATACCTCATCTGGTTCTCCCATTGAAACCCAAACATCAGTATAAATAAAATCACAACCTTTTACACCCTCTTTAACATTATCAGTAACAATAATCTCAGCTCCTGTTTCCTTAGCAATTTCATTAGCCTGTGCTACTAATTCTGTAGTTGGTTGAACGCTTTTGGGAGCAACAGAACGGAATTTCATGCCCATTTTTGCAGCACCAATCATTAGCGAATTACCCATATTATTTCTAGCATCACCAACATATGCAAAAGTAACCTGATGTAAAGGCTTATCTGAATGCTCCATCATAGTAAGGAAATCAGCCAAGATTTGTGTTGGGTGGAATTCATTTGTTAAACCATTCCATACCGGCACACCAGCATATTTACCTAAATCTTCAACGATATCCTGACCAAAACCGCGATATTCAATACCATCATACATTCTTCCAAGAACACGAGCAGTATCTTTCATCGATTCTTTTTTACCGATTTGAGATCCAGAAGGTCCTAAATAAGTTACATGTGCTCCTTGATCTAGCGCAGCTACTTCAAATGCACAACGAGTACGAGTAGAAGCTTTTTCAAAAATTAAAGCGATATTTTTTCCAGTTAATTTAGGTTGCTCTGTTCCACTATATTTAGCTTTTTTAAGATCAGCAGAAAGATCTAATAAGAATTTTATTTCTTGTGGAGTAAGATCTAGAAGCTTTAAAAAATTCTTGTTTCTTAAATTGAATGCCATAATTTATAATTTTAAAAGTTACTATTTATTAATCTTCGTATTCCAATGTTATTTTTGTTCCATATGAACGATCTTCAAGTTTTGTACTTTCAGTAATAACAGATTTTTTACCACCTTTTTCCACAAAACTTAAACAAGCCTCGATTTTTGGAGCCATGCTTCCCTTTGCGAATTGACCCTCTGCAATATATTTCTCTGCATCTGCTTTATTCAGGAATTCTAACTTTTGTTCGTTTTCTTTCTTGAAATTAATATATACATATGGAACATCAGTTAATATATAAAACTCATCTGCACCAATTCTTGCACCTAACAATGCTGAAGCAAAATCCTTATCAATAACAGCTTCTGAAGGACGAATATCATTTTTTTCGTCAATGTAAACAGGTACTCCCCCTCCGCCAACTGCAACCACAATATTACCTTCTCGTGCTAATTTTTCAATTGTTTTCTCATTCATGATACTGATAGGTTTTGGTGAAGGAACGACTCTTCTCCATCCACCATCAGCTTTTACCTCTTCTTTAAACTCCCATCCTTTGTCAGCGTTTAATTTATCTGCTTGTTCTTTGGTATATATTTTTCCAACACGTTTTTGTGGATCTTTAAAAGCTGGATCATCTTTATCAACAACAACCGAAGTTACAATAACGATAATATCCTTTTCAATTCCATGTTTTTTTAACACATTTCTAAGCATTCGTTCAATCATATATCCTATTCCACCCTGAGAATCAGCAACACAAATATCTAAAGGCATTTGTGGAATATTGTATAATTGCTCACCAGCATCATTTCTCATTAATATATTACCAACCTGAGGACCATTGCCATGACCTATTACTATGTCGTAACCTTCTTTGATTAAATACACCAAATTTTCGAGTGTATCAAAAGTGTTTTGTTCTTGTTCTTCAATAGTTCCTATTTTATTACCGCGTAAAAGAGCGTTTCCGCCCAATGCTATGACAGCTAACTTATTCATATTCTTTAATTTATGTATTATTACTAATTAGGTGTAAAAATCTATAAAAAAAATCATTTCGAAATAATAAAATATTTATTCTTTCATATGTTAAGAAACAACTGTAACGGGGTTGTTTCTTACTAATAATCAAAAGATTTAGATTAACTTAAGACTGATCCTTTGTTTTTTTCTATACTTTAACTATTTTTAGTAACTATTTTACACAATATTGGGGTGTCACCCTTAAAAGGCGTATATGAGAAATAGAATTTTTATTATTATTGTGCTGGTTTTCATTTCTTTATCATCTTGCAAAGAGGTTCAGCACAAAGATCGTATTAAGGAAGGTTTTATTGAATACGATATTGAATACTTAGATAATTCAATGGATAGCTTTATGAAAGGGCTTCTGCCTAAAACAATGGTTATTAAATTTAAAAATAATAATACCATTAATAAAATTGAAGGTTTCTCAGGAATTGTAAGTTTTACGCACATTCAAAATTATAAAGAAAAGAAAAACATTACTTTGGTAAAAGTTCTAAATAAAAAATATAAATATGTAGAAAAGATAAATGATAAATCTTTATTTTTTGAGGAATTGCCGGGTATGCAAATAGAAGAATTAGATACTATTGTTGAAATATTTGGATTTAAAAGTAAAAAAGCTAAAGTAAGCTTACCTGATAAAAATATAGAGCCTTTTTATATTTATTATACAGATGATATTATTATCAACAATGTAAATGCTCAAACTCCCTTTCGCTCAATCAATGGAGTATTATTAGAATTTGAAGTAAAGCTTTACGATATGCCAATGAGACTTAAGGCTAAGAAGATTCAAGAGGCTGAGATTTCATCAGAAGACTTTACTGTTCCTAAAGGATATGAAAGTATCAATAGAAAAACAATGGTTGAAATCATTGATTTATTAAAACAATAATTGTCATATTTTACGTTTCCTATATAAATTTAATTTTCTAAGTAATTTTTACGTTTATTTCCGTTACTTTGTAGTAAATTTCATGCTTCAAGGTTAAATTCAATGTTATATATAATCAATGGCTAAAAAAGTAAAAACAAATAAAAAAGTTAATAAGAAAAATAGAAAATTCTTAGCAGATGAACGTATAAAAATTATTCTTGGTGTAACCACCATATTTATTGCTGCATTTTTAACTTTAGCCTTTATTTCATATTTTTTTACATGGAAAGTAGATCAGAGTTTCCAATTCTCTAAGGTTATTTCTCCTGCAGAAGTTTCCGTTGAAAACTGGTCGGGTAAGGCTGGTGCTCATTTTGCCAATCTATTCATAAATAAATGGTTTGGTATTGCTTCTTTTACTTTTCCCTTTCTATTTATTGTTATAGGATTTCGTTTTTTTAAAATTAAAATTTACCCTATTCGTAAAGCTTTTAAGATTACAATCATTGGAACAATTATATTATCTGTGATATTAGGATATTTATTTGGTAATTCAAGTGGATACTTAGGAAGTGGACTTGGAGGAGGCCATGGGTATGTTATTGCTCATTGGCTCAACTCCTTTCTGGGAAAAATTGGAACCGCATTTCTACTTTTCTTAGTATTTAGTTCGTTTATACTTTTATCATTTAAAAAATCTTATGATTGGATTATTAAGATTTCTTCAAAATTGTTTAAAAAGGAATATACTGAATTTGAAGATCAATCAGGAAAAGATCAGGAATCTGTTCATGAAACAAATTTAGAACCAGAAATAACAGAAGAAACTGATGATGATAATCTTATGTTCATAACAAATAGGATTGACGCCCAAGATGCAACTGAAGAGAATAAAACAGGTTTCGAGAAGAAGAAAAACCAAGAAGAAGAAAAAGATATAGAATTAACCATTGAAGAAAAACATAAAGAAGAAAAATTAAATAGTAAATTAAAAAATTATCAATTAGAAGATTACGATCCAACTTTAGAGTTGTCAAATTATAATTTACCGCCTTTGGATTTATTAGAAGATCATGGACAAGGAGGCAATGGTGAAATTGATAAAGAAGAAATTATTGCTAATAAGAATAGAATTGTAGAAACCCTTGCCAATTACAAAATCCAGATCGATAAAATTAAAGCTACAGTTGGACCGACAGTTACTCTATATGAAATTATTCCTGCTCCAGGTGTTAGAATTTCTAAGATTAAAAATCTGGAAGATGATATAGCACTTAGTTTAGCAGCATTAGGTATACGGATTATAGCTCCTATTCCTGGGCGTGGAACCATTGGTATTGAAGTACCAAACAGAAAGCCTGAGATTGTTTCAATGCGTTCAATACTTGAGTCTAAGGTATTTAGTGAATCAAAATACGATCTTGCCATAGGGCTTGGAAAAACAATTTCAAACGATACTTATGTAATTGATCTGGCTAAAATGCCTCACTTGCTTGTAGCAGGTGCAACTGGTCAGGGTAAATCGGTTGGATTAAATGCAATTATTGCTTCCTTACTTTACAAAAAACATCCTTCACAACTTAAGTTTGTGATGGTTGATCCTAAAAAAGTGGAACTAACACTTTATACAAAAATTGAGAAACATTTTTTAGCCAAACTTCCAGATACGGAAGAGTCTATCATAACCGATACACAAAAAGTGGTTAATACCTTAAATTCACTGTGCCTTGAAATGGATAACAGATATGATCTATTAAAAGCAGGGCACGTAAGAAACATTAAGGAGTACAATGCTAAATTCATAGAACGTAAACTTAATCCTGAAAAAGGACATAAATATTTACCTTATATTGTGGTAATTGTTGATGAATTTGCTGATCTTATTATGACTGCTGGAAAAGAAATCGAAGGCCCCATTGCCAGGTTAGCTCAGTTAGCAAGAGCAATAGGCATCCATTTAATTATAGCTACCCAACGTCCATCAACAAATATTATTACAGGTACCATAAAGGCTAATTTTCCAGCCAGAATTGCATTTAGAGTTTCTTCCATGATCGACTCAAGAACTATTTTGGATAGTCCAGGTGCAAATCAGCTAATAGGTCGTGGTGACATGCTTATCTCAACAGGTGGCGACCTGGTTCGATTGCAATGCGCATTTATAGATACACCAGAACTAGATGAAATAACTGATTATATTGGTGGTCAACAAAGTTATCCAACTGCATTTATGCTTCCGGAGTATACTGCGGAAGGAGCTGACGAAATTGGTGAGGTTGATTTCTCTAAACGGGATGCAATGTTCGAAGATGCAGCTAGATTGGTTGTTAGACATCAGCAAGGATCTACATCACTAATCCAACGAAAATTTTCTATAGGTTACAATCGTGCAGGCAGAATTATTGACCAGTTAGAAGCAGCAAATATTGTTGGACCCTTTGAAGGTAGTAAAGCTCGTCAAGTGTTGTTTCAAGACGAATATTCTTTGGAACAGTATTTGAAAGATTTCCTGGAAAATACTTAATTTAAAAAAAATGAAGAAATATATATTAACTCTGGCAGTTTTACTGGGAACACTAATTATTTATGCTCAACAAGATCCAGAAGCAAAGAAAATATTGGATAAACTTTCTGATGAAACAAAATCTCATAAAAGTATTAGTACTGATTTTGAAGTAACTTTTAAAAATATAAAAGATAACATTCAGAATACATCCAAAGCAAGTATTGTGATTAAAGGCGATAAATATCGATTAGATTTCATGAATACAATAGCTTTCTTTGATGGAAAAACTTTATGGAGTTACCTTCCAGAAGTAAAAGAAGTTAATATTACAGAACCCGAGCCGGATGACGAGGATATTTTTAATAATCCAAAAAGATTATTTACCATCTACGAAAATAATTATAAGTATCAATTAATAGAACTGATTGATGAAGGAAAGAAGAGCTATGCTTTAATAGATTTGTATCCTAAAGACATGGATGAAGATTTCTCAAGGATAAGATTACAAATTAATACAGATGATTATTTTCTAAATTCTGCTACTATTTTTGGAAAGGATGGATCTCATTATACAATTGCCATAGACAATTATAAAACAAATGAGAAAATTGATGATACGTTTTTTATTTTCAACGAAAAAGAATACCCAAATACAGAAATTATTGATATGCGATGGTAATTTGGTATACCGCACTAATAAAAAACAGCCCTTAGATGGCTGTTTTTTTACTTCAATTTCCGTTCTTATTTCTTTTCCGGGTATTTTATCCTCGCATGATAGATATTCATTAATTTGTCCTTAAATAGCGTTTTTATTTCCGTGATATCTTTAAAATTAATTTCTACATGATCAAATTGACCTTCATTCATTTGTCCATTAATAATATTTTCAACCAAGTCATTGATTTTCTCTTCACTAATATCACTTATACTTCTTGAAGCTGCTTCAACTGAATCGGCCATCATTAAAACCGCCATTTCTTTTGAATACGGTTTTGGTCCTGGATATGTAAACATATTAACATCAATATCCTGATCCGGAAATTTCTTAATATAGGACCTGTAAAAATATTGAACCTTAGTTGTACCATGATGCGTGCGTATAAACTCTATTAACGGATCTGGTAAATTGTTTTTCTTAGCCAACTCTATTCCATCTTTTACATGACTT
>PKTC01000016.1 GCA_002869305.1 Marinilabiliales bacterium | reverse complement strand
TGCGAGTCTGGATCCAACAACACAGATTCGTCTTAAAAATCTGTTAAAGCAATTAAAAACATAGAAAAACGTTACGATGTTAATTTCGAGTCACGATTTAAACCACATAACTGAAGTTTGCGAGCGAATAGTTGTTTTAGATCAAGGAAAAATAATACACGATATAAAAACAAGTTCAGATACCTTAAAAGAACTCGAAAGCTATTTTGCAATCTAGATTTGTAAGATTTATTTTATTTCTGCCAAATTTAAGGCCCTAATAAAATATTGGGGCTTTATATTTATAGTTTGTTTACTTGTCCAACTTTTGTTTCCTGCAATTTAATATTGTTTCTTAATGCAGCAACTTTAGCACGTTCAATGGGTTCTGTCCAGGAATGAATACTTAACTTATATTTGCTCCAATGAATTGGAAGTAGTAATTTACCTTTTAAATCAATGTGTGCTTGTACAGTTTGCTCAGGCATTGCATGAATCTGATTCCAGTTTTCATTATACTGGCCACATTCAATTAATGTTAAGTCAAAAGGGCCATGTTTTTCTCCAATATCTTTAAAGTGCTTACCATAACCTGAATCGCCACCAAAGAATACTTTGTGATTGCCAGATTCTATAATCCATGAGCACCAAAGTGTTTTATCTCTGTCGCGAGGGCCTCTTCCAGAGAAGTGTCTGGCTGTTGCTGAGATAAACTTTAAATTTTTTTCAATGTTTATGGATTCGCCCCAATCTGCAACTTCAATTTTTTTCTTAGGAATACCCCAGCGCAGTAAATGAGCATCTACACCTAAAGGAACAATGTACTTTTTTGTCTTAGAGTCAATTTTTTTAATGGTTTTATAATCCAAATGATCATAATGATCATGTGAAATTAGCACAACATCTATATTGGGCAAATTTTCGACTTTGTATTCATACTCAAAATCAAATGGCTTATTAAAGAATGAGACAGGAGAAGCTGCTTCAGAAAAAACGGGATCTGTTATTATTATTTTACCATAAATGTTAAATAATGCTGTGGAATGACCAAACCAGGTATAGGCAATACTATCACAATTTTTAATAAAGTCTTCTCTATTAAATGCAACTGATTCAATATATTTATCAGGTCGATCGTTTTCAACTCCTTTTATAAATTTCTTCATTGCGCCTCTCCATGTTCCTCCTGTCATCATTTTGGTTGGCTCCAAATTTTGAAATTTACTATCTCTAAAATTAGATGAAGCTTTTAGTTTTTGTTGGTTTATAAATTTAGTTTTTGAACCAAAAACAGGATTGAGCCATATAAACAAGTTGATTCCAAGTATGATTGTTATTATTATTGAAATAATAATTATGAGTGTCATTTTCATCTTATAGTTTATGAATTTGTGGAAATAAACATCAAATATGATCGATAATATTTAAATTAGCAAATTGTAGTATTAATTAAGAATATTAATTATGAGTGATATAAAAGACATAAAACCAATTTCTTTAGTGTACTCCTTTCTGTTATTTCTTATTCCATCAATATATTTTGTTTTAATTACATATCTACTAATTCCTTTTATAAATTCCCATTTAGAAATACATCCTGCCTTAAGTTGGTTCATCGGTGCTTCATTAGTATTCATTCCAATTTTTATTCTGGCGATCATATTAGCAATGAAGGATGGATATATTACTCGCAAACAAATCTTTGAACGATTTAGACTTAAAAAGCTAAGCTCAAGAGATTGGAGATATGTTGTGATTTCATCCATAATAATTCTTGTTTCTACGGGAGCAATAATGGGATTTTCAAAATTTTTAAATATCAAATTCGGAATAAGTGAACTTCAAACCACTCCTCCATTCCTAAAATTTGAAGCTTTTGTAGGTAAGGAACGATTCTTATTAATTGCCTGGTTATTCATGTTCTTTTTTAATATGTTCGGAGAAGAGATTTTATGGCGTGGATATATTCTTCCACGACAAGAGGTGAAATTCAAAAGGTATTCATGGATAATTAATGGAGTTTTTTGGATCATTTTCCATATTTGTTTTGGATTAGATCTCATCATTATCCTATTGCCTATTATGTTTGTATTGCCTTATGCTGTTTATAAAACAAAGAATACCTATGTTGGAGTTTTAATTCATGCCATTCTTAATGGCCCCATGTTTATTATGGTTTCCTTAGGATTTATTCATTAAAAAAAAGCGCCCCGGTTGAACCTGGACGCTTTTAAAAGTCTGTGATTTAATCATAAATCTTGTAAAATCTCCTGTATTGCTTTTTCTAATTGAGGATCTGTTCCGTTTAAGCGATCCATAAAGGTGTTTTTTATATAAATATCTGGAGCAACGCCTGTTTTTTCCATATCATCTCCATTTAGTTTATAGCATCCCCAAGCAGGTAGTCTTGTATAAGATCCATCTACCATCATTCGGGCCGATGTAAAAATAATCCAACGATATGTTTCAGTACCAATGATTTTACCCAGATGCAACTGTTTGAATCCCTCAGCAGTCATTTCGGCATCACTTAAGGAGTGTTCGTTTATAAGTAATACCATTGGTTTACTACCTGGTGTAAAATGTGGTTGAGGTGAAAGGTTTCCATTTCTGTATTTCCAATTTAAATAATGTTTCTGTGATAAAAATTGCAATACATCATCGTGTACGTTACCTCCCCGGTTGTACCTTAAGTCAAGGATAAGAGCATCCTTATGATAAGCCTCAGTAGTCATATCAATTAAGAAATCTTTTAAGCTTCCTGTTCCCATATCTTTCATATATACATATGCAATCCTGTTTTGTGAAGCTTTATCAACCATTTCTTGTTTACCGGCGATCCATTCATCATACAAAAGGTCATTCAAACTCCTTGTATCTATTGGGTGTATTTTTAAATCAAATACATTCTTGCCACGTTTGAAACTAAGCAATATTTCTTCCTTAATTTCAGTTTCATTAAAAAATTGATTCCTGTTTTTCGATTTATCTACTGCTTTATGATTAACTGAAATCAATTCATCTCCTGGCTTTATGGGATTATCCAAAATATCAATGGGTGATTTTTTTACAAAACGCTTCACCAAATATGGATTTGTATTATCGAAAATAATTCCTGTGCCTAAAGTTTTTTGTTCGTAAAAAGTTTTCTGCTCGTCACCTGAGGTTCTGAAATCAAGGTGAGAAGCATTTAATTCACCAAGCATGTCTACTTGCAGTGTTTTTAAGTTTTCGCGATTTCTTATATAAGGTAAAAAGCTTTCATAATAAGTTTTAGTTGTTTCCCAGTCCACTCCATGGTAATTAATATCATAAAAATTCTCGGCTAAAGCAGCCCAATTTTCATAGAACATTTGAACAAACTAATTATGTAAGTTTTTACTAAAACTTTGGTCTATATTGATTTTGTCAAGTTTATCTCCTGAAATGTTAATTTCGTGAATATCCCCGCCAGCCAAAACATAATATTTATCTTTTGAGTGAACAAGCATATTAAATGTTTTATCAAATATCTTTTTAGTTTTATTTTCCTCAAAAGGAACCAATTCTGTTTTATATATACCTGTATTATCTTTATCTAATTGTAAATTAAACAACAAAATTTCTTTGTCTTTTTCATTAAAAACCATAGGATCATATTGCTCGCCACCATTTGGCACCATAGCTTCCCAACGATCTGCTATATCTTTTAATTCGAATTTAATATCAACTATGGTAGTGTCTTTTTCCTTTTCATTACTAAATAATTCAGAATATACATCTGATTTAAACTGCTTTGAGAATCGATACAAAGGAATCCTGTAAATTTTATGTTCACTTTCGCCTCTCGGATATCCAGGAAAATATCTACCAGCTGAAATATATAAATATTTGCCATCTGGAGACCAATATGGCTCATTCTCAGGAACTCCGGTATTTGTAATATTTATGGTTCGTTTCAACTTTAAATCGTAAATTAACACATCTGGTTCAAAGATTCTAAATGCGGTAAATACTATGAAATTTCCATCAGGTGAAAACCTCGGTTGATCTCCTCTAAACCAAAATTCGTCTTCAACAATATTTTCTATTTTATTTGTTTTTAAATCGATTATTTTAAGTAGAGTGCTCCCACTTATATATACAGCTTTGTCCTTTTTAGGTGATAATCCAAGATTTCTGTTGGTTTTATTATCAAATGTGATTTGTTCCTCTGCTTTGTTTTTACTTGCAGAAATCTTAAAAATATTCGTCCAACCTTTTGTTGTTCTGGTATAGATTAAGTGTTCATTATCAGAAAGCCAGTTAACTTCAACAACTCTTTCTAAAGGGTCAGTATTCATTTCTTGAACAAATTTTCCTTTTACATCCGAAACAAATAGTCTACCTCTTGACACAAAAGCAATTTTTTTATTGTCAGGTGAAATATCAAAGTTGGATATCTTACCATGTGTTTTAAATAATTTGTTTGTTGCTAAAGTTTCGTTTTTTAAAATACTAATCTCAGGTTTGATTGTGGTCTGAGATGATACATTATATATAAAAATCTGGTAATCTTTCGTAAAAACAACTTTTTCACCATTTGCACTTACTTGCGGGCGTCCTATAGCCGTGCTAAAATCAGTAAGTTGTTTTTTGTCATCATCATTTAGAATATATAGGTTATATACGTCGTTTGCTTGGTCAGAAGCAATGTATAAATTTCCATTTTGATCGATGGTGGGCCACAAATCTTTACCTATATAATCCGTTAATTCTTTATATTCCTTATTGATGAGATTGTAATATTTTATGTTTGGATTATGATCTCCTTTGTATCTTTTTCTATGAGGAAACATGAAGCTCTCCCATGATTCGGTAAAATAATAAGCATTACTCTCTGGAGATTCGACAATATGGTGCACATTGTTAAAATAATTATCACCAAACAATCTTTGAGGTGTATTTCCAGTAATGCTGACTTTATATGATGCGATTACATTATATCGATTTGAGGTAAAATGAACAGTTTTTGAATCCCAGGACCAACTGTCAACATAATCATTGGCATCATGAAATGTGAGTTGTAGAATCTCACCTCCACCAACAGGTAAAAGGTAAACATCATGATTTCCTTTCTGGTTGGATGAAAATGCAATCCATTTTCCATCAGGAGAAAATCGTGGACATAACTCTGTTCCATCCATAGCTGTTAATCTTTTTGCAGATCCTCCACTTGCATTAACTTGCCATAAATCATTTTCGAAAACAAAGGCAATGGTATTACCATCTGGAGAAAGAGTAGGGTCAGTTAAAAAATAAGCTAAATTTTCTTGGGCATGCAGGTTAAAGCATATAAGGCTAATTAAAATTAGGAGTGTTAATTTAATCTGTTTCATATTTTTAGGTGTTTATTTCAGAAAATACTAAGTTACCATTTCTTTTCTTTGATGTCAAAAACATATAAAAAGTTTAATTTTATGGGGTTAAACAAAAAGGAAGAGAAATGTTTTTTACTCCGATTAAATACGATGAGCCAGTTTTTAGACCACCTGCCGAAGCAAGGTCGGCAATTGTACAGGTTACTTTTGGATGTTCCTGGAATCAATGTGCATTCTGTGAGATGTATACTTCAAAGAAGTTTAGAGTAAAAAATATTGAGGATGTAAAAAAGGATATAATAAAGCTAGCCAGTATCTATAGGGGTGTTAAGAAAGTATTTCTTGCAGATGGCAATGCATTTGTTTTATCAGCAAAAAACATAACACCTGTTTTAAACCAAATTAACGAGCAGTTTGGAAAGATTCAACGAATTTCTTCCTATGCTTTACCCAAGGATATATTATCAAAATCAGATCAAGAACTAAAAGAAATTAGAACGCTTGGCTTAAAACTACTTTATATAGGAATAGAAACCGGTGATGATGAATTATTAAAGTTAATTCATAAGGGATAAACTTTTAATTCAACCATCGATGGTATTTTAAAAGCACACAATGCAGGAATTGATACATCCATAATGATTATAAACGGATTGGGAGGGAGGAAATATTCGCAGCAGCACGCGCTTAAATCCGCTGAAATAATTAATAAAGTAAATCCAAAGTTCTTATCAACATTGACATTAAGTATGCCATTTGGATTGGAGCATTTCCAGGAGAGATTTGAAGGTGATTACCAGCAACAAACAGTTGTGGAACTGTTCCAGGAGTTAAGACTTTTTATTGCGAATTTGGAGGTTGAGAATGTAATATATCGAAGTAATCATGTTTCAAATAATTTACCTTTGCAGGGAACCATATCAAAAGAAAAAGATAAACTCATTGAGCAATTGGAATTGGCAATTAAAGATACTCCTGAAGAAAAATATCCAACATCTCCAGAATTCTTATAGATATTTACAGAAGGTTGAATATAAAAAAAGGATTATGAATTTTCATGATCCCTTTTAAACAATTCTCTGAACGTGATTTATAATTACGACCCTGATTTAAAATTTTCTAGATTTTCTTTGGCTTCCTCCAGGGCTTTTTCATATTCTTTCAGTTTAGGGTTGTATTGTTTTAGTTTGGCTTTACCTTTTTCGTCGTTTGATTGTGCTTTTTGTAGTTTCTTTTCTTCTTCCTTATAACGTTTCTCAAATCCTTTCATTTCAGCCTTTACCATAGAATCATGCTCTTTTATTTCTGATTCAATTGATTTTGACTCTTCTTTATCAGCCTTTTTTAATTGTTTTTTGAGGGATTTTCGATTTGCATTTTCTTCTTTTACGAATATTTTTTCTTCTTTAGTAATAACTTTTAATTCATTACTAGCTTCATTGGCCATTTCGAATCCTTCCTGTATTAGACTGTCTGCGTAGTCAAGCTTGGCTTCAGTTGCCAAAATCTTAGCCTCTATACTTTTAACTTTTTCTTCTAGTTTTAACAATTTAAGTTCATCCTTACTTAATGTTTCAGCAGCTGGCTCTTGTGCAAAACTTGCATTGGATATTGAAAGTAATAATAGTATTATGCCACTTATTAATAAACGCTGTAATTGTTTTTTCATATTATTAGGGTTAATGATTTTAAGTTATTTACTTAATTTGAATACGAAAAGTTACAAAACAGAATCATGTTAATCAATAAAAATAACTAGAATGTTAAAGATTTTAATTCAGGAACTCAAGAATTCTTTCCAGACTCATCTTTTCAGATGTTTTCTCTGTATTAATAAATGAATCGGCTAATTTAGATTTTCTAGCCTTTAGTTGTTGAATTTTTTCTTCAACTGTTTCGGATGATATAAATATGTATACCATCACCTTTTTTTCTTGGCCAATTCTGTGCGTTCTATTAATGGCCTGCTCTTCAACTGCAGGATTCCACCAGGGATCAATAATAAAAACATAATCGGCAGATGTAAGATTTAAACCAACACCACCAGCCTTAATCTGTATTAAAAAAACATATTTTTCTTCGGACTTCTGAAATTCGGAAATAACTTTCTCTCTGTTTCTAGTACTTCCTGTTAGCATCGAAAAAGGATGATAATTAGTTTCAAGATAATTAGCAAATAAATTTAAATGTTTAACATAAGCCGAGAAAATTAATACTTTGTGTTTCTCGGCGATTAGATTCTCTATATTTCTGGTAATTTCTTCATATTTGCCCGATTCAAATGTATAATCCTGATCAATTAGAACCGGGTGATTTGCAATCTGACGGAGCTTATTTAAACCTTCTATTGCCAGCATCGTTGGTTTATCTTCCTTTTTTTCAATGGTTTCCATAATGGAATTCCTGATCCTAGATTTTTCTTCTTCATATATAGATCGTTGCTCATCTGTCATGTCACAATAGATAACCGTCTCAAGTTTATCTGGCAAATCTTTTGCCACCTGTTGTTTGGTTCTGCGTAATACAAAAGGTTGAATAAACTGTTGAAGCTTCTCCTTCTTTTCAGCATCTGTATTTTTTTCAATGGCCTGAACAAATTCTCGCTTAAAAAACCTTAGATTCCCTAGTAATCCTTTATTCAAGAAATTGATCTGGGCCCATAGGTCTGTTAAGGAGTTTTCAATAGGAGTTCCTGTTAACACTAGCCTATGTTTAGATTTTAACTGATTTACTGCCTTGTAAATCTTCGAATCCGGATTTTTTATGTATTGGCTTTCATCTAATATTATGTAGAAAAACTTAAATGTTTTTAACAGATCAAAATCATTACGAACTACACCATAAGTTGTTAATATGATATCAAATTCTTTGAATATTGTAATCTCTTTTGGTCGATTTTGTCCAATAAACTTAAAGCATTTTAAGTCTGGTGTAAATTTCTTAATTTCTTCTTCCCAATTATGAATTAGTGAAGTTGGCATCACTATTAATGAGATAGTTGAAGATCTGATGTTTTTTAAATTGATTTGATCAAATATGCTTAGTTGAGATAAAGATGGTTTTCTTTCTGTATCTTTTTCTTCACCATTTATTTCCCCCTTAGAATTTAATAATAGCGTTAAAGTCTGGACTGTTTTTCCCAATCCCATATCATCAGCCAGGCATCCTCCAAAATGATTTTCCTGCAGTAGTTGCATCCATGAGAATCCTTCTTTTTGATATGGTCTTAATTCAGCTTGCAGACCTTTTGGAAGTTCAGTATTGCTATGTGAGCCATTTACAAGATTTCGGTATTTTTCAATGATTGATTTGCTCTCATTAGGAACGCTGGATTCAATGATTCCAAAATGATGTTTATCTAATTGAATGTTTTTACCAGCATCCCTTCCAAATTGGAAAAGTTCTTTGTACTGTTCGAACCATTCTTTAGGTAAGATTGCAATCTCACCATTAGGAAGTTTATACTCACGTATTCCGTTTAAAATGTTTTTCCTGAATTTTGGAAAGGGAGTACTAAATTCTCCAATTTGGATGATGATTTTAAGATCAAACCAATCGTTTTCTTCATTAATATTAGAATGTATGGATGGTTCAAGTAATGCATAATGTGCTTCTTTTTGTGTCTGTTTTAATTTTAATCCCAACGCCTCAATCTTTGTTTTATAAGCACTCAACCATTGGATAAATTCATATAATAGTTCTTCTTTTTCAAGGCTTTGATCGAAAACGGGAGTGAAGTGCGAATCCTGATAGTTTTGTAATCCCAAGGATAATAATTCTTCAATAATTTCCATTTCCCAATCCTGATTCCTGTCAATTTGATGAAAAAGGTATTCACCTCCATTATCTTCAAATCTTACAGAAGATTTCGAACCTTTATTGGCTAGAAATTTAACTTGCTTATTGTAAATAAAGGAAAGAATTAATGTTGGATTGGCTTGTAAATCATATTCGAAACTTAGCTCAGCTTCCTTAATTGTAATTACTTTGTTTATATCAAATCCTTTCGCTTTTACATTATATTGTTTAATACTTTCCAAAGCAAAAGTTTCAAACCACTTTTTTTCTGAAGATTTTGGTATATGAATACAATCTTTGTTAAAAAATGGGAGCAATTTTTTAGCATCAATATCTTTAAAAATAAAAAGATTGCTATCTATGATGATACGACAAGGATTTTGGGTTAAAATAATACCAGATTTATTAAGCAGACTAAGTTCTTTATTATTATGACGGATGTTTAAGAAATATTGGGTTTCATGATCTACTTTAGTAATATTAAATACAGCCTGTGCATATCCTCTTTGTAAAACAATTTTATCGTCGGAATTTACATATTTAGGTTTTTCTTTAAAATAAAGATCTATATTCATTTCTTGTATAAGATCGGTGCATTTTACCAGCCTTTTTTCAATATAAG
>PKTC01000041.1 GCA_002869305.1 Marinilabiliales bacterium | reverse complement strand
GTATACTTCCTCAATTGATTCTAAAACTTCTCTTACAGCTTGCAAATACTCAGATTCTCCTGGATGTTTTTGCTCTAACTGAAGCATTAATTTATCTACATTCATAATATCAAATTATTTTAAGTTTTTACTAAAACGAAGTTATTGTTAATTAAATAACAGTACAAAAATAAAGTTAATAAAATCTTTTATCCTTTAATCAAAGATATTATACAACACAGTTTTACATGATTTTTATCAGGTAAAATTTTTGTGCAGATATTGAACTATCATTTCGATTTTAATATAATTCCTTTATTATTCTTTCCATCAATTTGAACCTGAATAGGCTTTTTGAAACGAACGTGCCTTATATACTTATTTTCAAAATATGTTTCTTGTTTACTAAGATACTCGAGATCGTAAAAGCCATCATTTATGTAAGGATTAATAGTAAAATAACCAACTCTGAATGATGTAAGGTTCTGGAAAAAATGTGTACCCTGACTAGGATCTATTCTGAAATTCTGCAAGCCAGATTCAACAATTACCCTGGCTTGGGATATATGTGCCCATTTTACGGGAACACCTAAACTTGGATCACTAGATCCCCATCTACCAGGTCCTACTAAAACATAATTCTTTTGCTCTTTAATGAATTTTTCGTTTACTAGACTTATTTCTTAAGCAATCGTTTTACTATCTAATGCATTAAATGATTCAGGTTTAATATATATAAAATCATAAATGTCATCTATCAATCCATTGCCTAAAGCCGACTCACAATATATTATTGTATCTTCCTTGGCAACATCCTCCATATCAAAATCGGCAGTTTGATCATTATCCACAATAGGGCGAATTTGTAAGAAATTGAATACATAGGGTTCTCCTTTCTCAACATTCAAATCAACAGCAAATTCTATTTCGATTGGATTATTCATCTCTTTCTGACCCACCTCTAACAATGTTTGCAGAATTTCTGCCAAGGGAAAAGTATCATATTTCAGTACATTGGCAAATGTAACCACCCTCTTTCCATCGTAGATAGTTCCATCTCTTAATATATTGTTTTGATAATCGTAAGTTGAAGCTGCATAACGGAACGAAGAATCTTTTTCTGCCGACTGAATCTCGTTTTTAACAAGGTTGATTCCATCGTCAGAAGAAGGGGAGAACTTGGTAGGACACATATCCAATGCATAGAAATACTTTTGCGTATCCTTTAAAGCCATGTCTGGAGAAGAGAGTTGTAATATTTTCTTTGGATGCTTGGGTGAAAATCGCAATGATATACCTCCATCAACTATTTGCTTTCCTAAACCATATGCAATATTTACGATGCCATCTTCAGATTTCTCCGGATCAATTGGATAAAAGTTGATTGAACGTGCCACTCCCGATATTGTTGGATAAAATCGACTTCCATATCGTTTACCGCATACTTCTTGAAGAACTATTCCCATTTTTTCTTCATCAATTACATTGGATGTGGCTGCCATATATGCTTTACTAGCTTTAAAATAAACTGATGCATATACACATTTTATTGCATCCGACAACATTTTTATCATCAATGTACTGTTGGCTGTTTTTGGAATCATGTAGGTAGAATAAATACCTGCAAAAGGCTGATAATGTGAGTCTTCAAGTTTAGAGGATGATCTTATTGCAATTGGGTTATTTATAACAGAAATGAATGCATACAGATCCTGATAAACTCTACTTGGTAATTTAGCATTAATAAATTGTTCAACAATTTCCTCATCATCCAGATCAGATAATCCAACTTTGTACAAATTATTTTCTTCCATAAAATCATCAAAGATATCTGTACTTAAGACCACTGTTCTGGGAATGGTAACAATTATACCTTTGAATTTATTAAATATATTATTCTTCTTAATTATTGAATTAATAAATGCCAGGCCACGAGCTTTTCCACCAATTGAACCATCACCAATTCTAGAAAATATGAGATATTCATCAAAATTATTTTTATCAAATTGAGCAATAACACCTCTACCTTTACTCATTCTATAACTAGAAATTGCTCTAAATATATAATTCCTGACCTCTTTTAAATCATTAAAGTCACTTAAAGTGAGATATTTGAACATTTGTGCAATAGGAAATATTGCTCGCGCATTCAACCATTTGGATAAATCATTTCTTCCTGCATGGTATTCCAGAGACTTATCCGGTATGGTTAAAATTAAGTGCTGAAGAGATTGTAAATCGGATGCTCTTCCAATTTCTTTTAAACTGTCAGGATCGCGAAAAACAAATGCACCAAATGCAAATTGTTTGATTACGTAATTTCTAACTTCTATAGATAAAGTTTTTGAATATTTATGAATAAAACCAACCCCTAATTCATCTGCATACTGCTTATTGTTCATGTCAGAAGACTGAAGTAATAAAGGCATAAACTCATCATCTTCTTTTACTTTTTTACACAACTTTATTCCTGCCAATTTGTCTTTAATTCCTTTCCTTGGATAGGTAATATCGGAAATAATACCCAACATGTTATACTTATATTTTTCATATAAAGCAACCGCCTGCTCATAATTCGTCGCTAAAAGAATTTTTGGCCTACCACGCATCCGGAGCATCTTCTGATGCTCATTCAATGCTTCACGCATATATTCCTTCGACTGTTTAAATATAATTTTATATATATTCGGAAGATAAGTTGAAATATATCGTATGGAGTCTTCTACCAGCAAGATGGTTTGGACACCCACAACTTCCACATCATATTCAACGTTCATTCTATCTTCAATTAATTTAATAATTGCCAAAAGAATATCTGCATTTCCCAACCAACAGAACACATAGTCGATTGCGCTTAAATCTTCTTTTTCGAGTCGTATGGTTATTTCACGTGAGAAATGAGTTAGAACAACAATTGGAATTTTAGGATATGAGCTTTTTACCTGCTTTGCAAAGCGAAACGTATCCGTATCTCCAATTCGAAGCATACTTATCACTAAATCAATATTATCTTCTTCCAATATCTTATGAGCCTCATTAGCAGAATTAGCCATTACAAAAATGGGAGGATATCTTAAATTCAGTGAAACATACTCATTAAAAATCTGTTCATCAATACGTCCATCTTCTTCAAGCATAAAAGAATCGTAATTACTTGAAACCAGCAATACTTTATGAATTCTTCTTTGCATTAATAAGTTAAAGGAAGTATCGTTAAAATCAATTCTAAGATTATCTTGATGATTGGTGTAAAAACTCATATACTATCTGTTAATTATCATTCGTCCATGTTATTACAGAAAAACGCTTTCTTCCATCCATTGTAATTGTTAGTGGTTTATCAAACTGGATATGTTTAAAAAATTCTGTTTCATTCACTACTTTTTGTTTATTTAATATTTCCCAGTTAATATGATCTTTGATAGATTTATGATTTACAGAAAAATATCCTACGTTCATAGAAGTTACGTTATGAAAAAAGTGCGATCCAAGAGAGGCATCCAAAGCGAAATCTTCCAAGCTTATTTCAACAATAATTTTCGCATTCGATATTTGCGGCCATGCCACAGGGATTCCAATAAACCGATCTCTTGAACCCCATCTACCAGGACCAATTAAAACATATTGTGTACCCGCCTCTTGCATTTTCTGATTCAATGCATCAATTTCTTCTTTCATTTGCATTGTTTTTGAATTGCTAAACTTCTTGGGATCTACATAAATTACATCCTTAATATGTTGAAGTCTTCCATTACCCATTGTTTTCTCTGAATATAAAACAAGATGCTCTTGATCAATTTTATCTACATCTACATTATAGTCTTCTTCATTACATACAAGTGGCTTAATTTGTAAAAGATAAAAAGAAGCTAAACCCGCTTTATCTTTTGTTAAATCAACAGCAAACTCAATTTCGACAGGTGAACCCAAGGCTTCCTTAACTACATCTAAAATTACATTTATTGTTTTAGCCAAAGGGATATATTCGTACTTTAATATATTTGCAAAATTAATAATTCGGGGACCGTATGAATCTAAACCCGGACTAACGCGGTCATTTTCCGGATCATAAACGGAGGCTAAATGTTTTAATGTTCCATGTTTTTCAGAATCACTAATATCAAGTTTAATTAATCCTGCATCCTCGCCTTCCAGCAAGTTAATATTCTGCTCTCCAAGATTAACAGCATAAAAATTTACCTGTGAACCTTTATATAAATCTTTAGTAGATACAATATCAAGATTTGGATAGGTTGGCGAAAATCGAAATGCCTTTTCACCTTCAACTACATATTGCCCAAGCCCCAAAGCTGCTACAGAAAATCCTTCATCGGGTTTCATATGTGCAACAGGGTAGTAATTATGAGATTGTGCCGTTCCACTAATGTGTGGATAAAAATACTTATCAAACTTTTGTCCAACCACCTCTTGCAATACTACCGCCATTTTCTCCTCCTCAACTTTGTAGTCGATAGCCTTAAAATATGTTCTGGCGTTCTTAGAGTAAATAGAAGCATAAACCAGTTTAATTGCGTTCATTAATTGCTTTAAACGCTGATCAAAATTATCGTGATTATTAGGTAAAATATAAGTTTCAAATATACCGGAAAAAGGCTGTGTAATACTGTCTTCAAACAGGCTTGAAGAACGAACAGCAATAGGTTTCTTGATTAACTTCAAAAAGATTTTTAGCTTCTTTTTCAATGAATATGATAATTCTCCGTTAAGAAACTCTTTCCTTAATTCATCATAATCAGTTATATCGTGTATTTTATCTACCAGATGATTGCTTTCAATAAAAATATCAAATTCCTCAGTTCCTACCATACTTGTTTTTGGAGTTCTAACATTAATTAATGGTAGTAATTCTTTAAATTTAAAGTTATAAATTAAAGTATTGATAAAAGCCAAACCCCTTCCTTTACCACCCAATGCACCCGGTGCCAAACTTACAATGTTGTTTTCTTCCTGAATTGCCTCTTCAGAAAAGTTAACAATTTTACCCTTTTCCTGCTCATTTCTGTATAACCTCAGAATGTTAATAAGAAAGTCTCTCAGTTGTTTTGGGTTTTCAAAATCTGTAATCTTCAATGGGTTAATTATTTTTGCAATTTGAATCTCACCACGCGCCATCAACCACAACGAAAATTGATTTTTTACTGCATGGTAGATTAGTGAATCTTCCGGTACGGTCTTTAAATATGATTCAAATTCTGACATAGATTTGGCAACCGCTATTTGTCTTCCCTGATTGTCGCGATATACAAAATGTCCGAATCCGAGATGATAATTTATAAAGCTTTTTAGATCCTGTAATAGGCTTTCTGAATTCTTATTGATAAAATTTGATTTTATTTCATACGATTTCTTCGCATTTTCGGGATTTGATGATTGTAAAACAGTGGGTAAATTCAAAACATTTGACTTTACGAATTTTATAAGCTCAAAACCCGCTGAATCATTCATTTCATTATCTTTTGGAAAACTCACATCTGATATTACACACAAGAAATAATCCTTGTATTTGTTAAAAATATCCATCGCTTCCTCATAATTATGAGCTAAAAGAATTTTCGGACGCGCCCTCATCTTTAATACTTTGTAAAGATCATCAGTGTTTACATCCTCTATCAAGCGTTGCGTTTGCTCCATAATAATTTTATAAAGCATAGGCAAATACCTCGAATAATATTTTGGAGAATCTTCAACTAAAAGAATAACTCGCGTTAATCCAAGCTTTGTATCATTATCTGAATTTACCATGTCTTCAATCAGTTTTACCATGGCAAAAAACACTTTAGAATCACCATTCCAGATAAATATCTTATCAATACTTGACAGATCTCTTTTTTCGTCTTCAAGAACAGCTAAATCACTATTACTATTAAGTAGCACGAAAGTTGGTATGTAAGGATATTTCTCCTTTAATGTTGTAGATATCTTCAACGGAGTTTTCTTATCAACACCCATCATTAATATTACCAGATCGAAATGCTTGTCTTCAAGTACTTCTAAGGCTTCATCCTCATTTGAAACTCCTGTTACACGAGGTAATGATGTTAAATTTAGCTGGTGATATTCACCCAAAATATGATCTGAAAACCTTCCCTCCTTCTCAATACTATAAGCATCGTATAGATTTGCTATTAATAGAATCTCTTTTACTTTGAAAGGCATTAGGTCGTGCAACAAATCACGATCGGCATTGTGCTTATTTAAAAATTTTTGCAACAACTGTCTGCTATTTAAAACTTTAGCAGTTGATTTGCCGGTGTCCTTTTTCTGCTCTTTTTTCTTATCTTGTTTCCAAATTATTTCTTTGGCTTTAAGGCTATTAATATACCCAAGTATTAAATTTGATAGATTAAGTATTAAATCTCTCTCTTCTCTCAAAAATGGGCCTTCGAATAACCGAGGGAATTCTTTGGTATAATAAATTTCAATGGTTCCTTCCTCGCCATCTATCGTTTGGAATGTTTGCTTTTGTGCCCAATCAGTTTCAGAAAAACTTGCACTCCTAAATTCATGTCCACCAAAAAAAATCCGTGCAACTGTGTATTCAGGGTATTGCCAGGCTTTTGGTAATCTAAGAGCAATTTTTTGCAAAGTTTCTTCCACGGATTTACCTTCCTTGATAATTCTAGTAGTATCATTAATACAAGCCAATTCTTTTAGGCGCTCTGTACTTTCAGCTAAAAGTTTGTTAAAATCATTTTTTTGTTTGATCGGTTCCTCCATGGAAAAGAATTTAGAATAATTATCATCTCATTTTAACCATCACCATAGATTTATATGTTCATGTTTAAAAATCTATTCATTCATTACTCACTATAAATATAGAGGTTTTTTGATGCAGATAAAAGTAATTTAATTGAAATAGAATATGAATACAATAAATAATTACATTGATAAACTTACGCCTGAATTTGTTCCCATTGTAATAAAATTAAGATCAATAATTAAACACACCTTACCGCAGATTATTGAAAAAATGAGTTATAATATACCATTCTATTACCATGAGGGGCCTCTATGCTATATTAATGTTAGAAAGAATTATGTTGATGTGGGTTTTACAAAGGGATACGCTTTAAGCAATAAACACAGGCTATTAAATATGAAAGATTGAAAGCAAGTAGCTTCTCTAAAATATCACCTAAAAAAGATATTGACGAAATTAGAATACAAGAAATATTGATTAAAGCGGCTTCTGTTAATGAGATTATGTCTTTAACAAAAAAGAGATGAAACTGAAGTCCCATCTCTTTTAAATTATATGATTGAATAGTTATACCTCCCAGGTTGTTCCACTCTTTAATAAATCATCAACTGATTTAAAATTTGATTTACCTCTAACATAATCAACCTGTTTTTTTACAGCATTATCATATGTTTCAACATCAACACTTCGGATAACACCAAATGCAACCGGGTATTCAGGATATGCCATATTGGCAAGCATTAAATGAATTCCAGGATTTGATTCTTTAGCATTATGAACCAAAATATCCTTTTCTGAATACTTATCGCCAAGTTCAACCACCTTAAGCTTTAAATGTTCAGCATCTAGGATTAATCCCTTGTCCTTATTTTTACCGAAAATCATTGGTTCACCGTGTTTCAAAACAATTGTTCGGTCTTCCTTATGTTCTTTATCAGATAAAGCAGCGTGCGTTTTATCGTTATATATAACACAATTCTGAAGAACCTCAACAACAGTAGTTCCTTTGTGCTTACCAGCCTCTACAAATATTTCCTGGCATAGCTTTAAATTGCTATCAATTGATCGAGCAAAGAATTTTCCTTGTGCACCAATTACCAATTCTCCCGGATGGAAAGGATGTTCAACAGTTCCATATGGAGATGTTTTAGTTACTGCTCCAAATTTAGATGTTGGTGAGTACTGTCCTTTTGTTAGTCCGTATATTTCGTTGTTAAACAAAATGATATTAACATCTATATTTCTTCTGATAGCATGTATAAAATGGTTTCCACCAATAGCCATTGCATCACCATCTCCAGTAATTTGCCAAACACTAAGTTTTGGATTAGCAACTTTTACACCAGATGCAATTGCAGAAGCACGCCCATGTATACTATGGAATCCATAAGTATTCATATAGTATGGGAAACGTGAAGAACAACCAATACCTGATATAAATGCGAAATCTTCTTTTGCAGTTCCTAGTTCAGGCAATGCTCGTTGGATTGCGTTCATAATCGCATGATCTCCACAACCTGGACACCATCTAACTTCCTGATCGCTCTTATAATCTTTTGGAGTAAGTATTTCTTGTATCTCAGCCATGATTATTCCCCCAATAATTTTTCAAAATGATTTTCTAATTCGATAGTTGTAAATGGTAATCCCTGTACTTTATTATACTGAAGATATTTAAAATCAGGGTTTGTCATTCTAAGATAATCTGCAAATTGTCCCATGTTATTCTCACAAACAACTATTTTATCAAATTTCTCAAATACCTCTTTTACATTGCTTGGTAAAGGTTTTATATAATTAAAATGAGCAAGACTAATGCTTTTGCCATTATCACTCATTTGCTTTACTGCAGTAGCAAGGTGCCCATATGTTCCTCCCCAACCAACTACTAATAATTTACCGCTTTCTTTACCTTCGACTTTAAGCTTCGGTATAAATTTACTCACTCGTTGTACTTTTTCCTCTCTAAGATCTACCATTTTTTGATGATTTACCGGATCATGAGATACTGAACCTTTTAATTCATCTTTTTCTAAACCACCAATTCTATGCTCATAACCTTTTGTTCCAGGTATAGCCCATGTTCTGGCTAATTTTTCAGCATCACGAGCATACGGTTGCCAATCCTTAACTCCTTCTCTCATAATTGGAGCTTTAATATCCGGGTATTCAGACATAAGAGGAATTCTCCATGGCTCAGATCCATTTGCGATGAAACCATCCGTAAGTAAAATTACAGGAGTCATATGTTCTAGTGCGATTTTAGCAGATTCAAAAGCATAATGGAAACAATCAGATGGAGTACTTGCAGCAACTACTACAACAGGGCTTTCCCCATTTCTTCCATATAATGCTTGCATTAAATCCGATTGTTCTGGCTTAGTAGGCAATCCTGTTGATGGTCCACCACGTTGCACATTAACAATTACCAATGGCAACTCTGTCATAACAGCTAAACCTATTGCTTCTCCCTTTAAAGCTAGACCAGGCCCTGAGGTTGTAGTAACCGCCAAATCACCAGCAAAACTAGCTCCAATAGAGGTGCAAATACCAGCAATTTCATCTTCTGCCTGGAAAGTTTTCACTCCCATATCTTTTCTTGCTGACAATTCTTGTAATATTTCAGTTGCTGGAGTAATAGGGTAAGAACCACAAAATAACTCTAAATTAGCTTTCTCAGCAGCCGCAACAAATCCCCAAGCAGTTGCAATATTCCCGCTGATGTTTCTATAAGTTCCTTTTTCAATTTTTGCAGGACTAACCTTATAAGATGGCGCCATATGCTCCATAGTTTCAGCATAATTGTATCCTGCTCTAAGCACAGTTTTATTTGCATCAACAACCAATGGTTTATTTTTGAATTTCTTTTCAAAGAAATCTTCAGTATAATTCAATGGTCGATCAAAAATCCAGTAAACCATTCCTAAAGCAAACATATTTTTACTTCTAAGAATACTTTTAGGATCTAATCCTTTATCCTTTAATGCTTCCTTTGTTAAGGAACTTATAGGGGCCATTATAATATTAAACTTGTCTAAATTATCTTACTTGATAGGATCTTCGGTTATATAACCAGCT
>PKTC01000070.1 GCA_002869305.1 Marinilabiliales bacterium | reverse complement strand
CCACCCATATGTATTAACTTCGAATACAAAAGCGTATACTCTCTTTAATTCAATCTTCTTTTGGATTAGGGTGTAATCTCTTTCAGGTCACGAATAGAAATACTCAGTCATCGTGTTGGTTAAACAATTTAACTTCTAAGATTCAGTATAAAACTTTTGCAACAGAGTTTAGGGTTTATGGAATTGATTAAGTTGAATCTTTAGAATTGCAAGAGTTTACCCTCGTTCAGGCGAGGGTTTTTTTGTTAGGTATGGGTATAGTAAAAATGAATTTTGATCCAAAACCTACTTTACTTTCAATACTGATTTTACCGCCATGTTTTTCAACGAATTCTTTGCAAAGAATTAGCCCTAATCCGGTTCCAATTTCATCCTCAGTTCCTTCAGTAGTATAGCTTTCGTCAAGCTTAAATAACTTATCTAAATTTTTTTGTTCAATTCCAATTCCTGTATCTCGAACCGTTATTTCCTTAAAATAATCTAGCTCTTTTTCAATGATCTCGACCGCACCCCCACGGTTGGTAAATTTTATTGCGTTAGAAACCAAGTTCCTTATAATGGTTTTAAGCATATTTTGATCAGCGAAAATTATCGAGCTTTCATCGGTGGCGTTAATTAATGAAATTTCTTTTTGATTTGATTTAGAACTATATAATGAAAATGTTTCTTCTATAAGAGCCCAAAGGTTTATTTCTTCTGGATTGTATTGAATAGTGCCCATTTGTGATCTTGACCATTCTAGTAAATTGATTAGTAGTTCGTATCCATTTTTAGAAATTTGGTATAAGTTGCTATGAAAATATTTGATCTTTTCTGGGCTCAATCTATCATAACCATGAACTAAAAGTTGGGCTAAGCCCATAATAGAATTAAATGGATTTTTTAGATCATGTGCAATAATGGAAAAAAACTTATCTTTTGTTGTTAATAGCTTTTTCAACTCATTTTCAATCTCCTTAATTTTTGTAATATCTGAGTCGATGGCAATTAATCTTATAACATTATTCTCACTATCAAGAATTGGAGTTAGAGTCGTTTGAATCCTATAGGTTGAACCATCCAGAGATTCCAAATCGGCCTCATAAATTTGAGACTTTTTTTCAATTAAAGCTTTATTAAAAATTTCTTCTATTTTTGGATTGGAACTGGATTCTATATATGTTTTTCCTTTTTTATCAAAAAATTCATCGAGTGTATATCCATATAATCTTGTATAGCCTTCGTTTATCCATTCAATGTTACCTTCAGGACTTGCAATGATAATGGCATTAGAAGTTTGGTTGGCTGCAATACTAAGCTTCTCAAGCTCCTTGTTTGCTTTTGTTAAACTATCTGTTTTTTGCTTAATTTCTTGGTTTTTAGCTCTAATTTGCTCGTTTTGATCTTGTAGAATTATGTTCGCTTTTAGTTTATTTCTATAACTGAAAAAATAAAGAAGTAATAATATAAAAAGTGCAGCTAAGACTATTATTAGAAATTTTTTTAATGATGTTTGCTTTTCCAGTTTATCTAAAGCACTCAGTGCATTAAAGCTAAAAACAATTGCATTTGTTAAATTGCCTTCGATGTAGTTTGTTTTTGTAAGTTCGATTAGTTCATGTGCAAGATAAAGAGATTCAGATTTTGCATGCAAGCTTTCAATACTCTCAGTTTGAGAATATACAAAAGACCTGGAGCCAAGTAACAATAAAATTAGAAGAATAAGTTTGAAAGAGCTAAGTTTCATTATATAAATATAAAAATTATATTGTATAGTGCGAAAAAACAGGCCAAGGTAAACACTAAGGCCTGTTAATAAAACCATTTTTCTTTTAAGTTACAACAACAATGAGTTAAAGAGTAACTTGTAACTAACCGGGGTTGATGCTCTAAATTGTGGATTAAAGCTAAAAAGAACTAATTGTCCTTCGCCTTTTTTAAGCCATACAATAGATGTTTTATTTCCAATTTTCTCTTCATTTTCTACATATCCGCTTATTAGAATATCCTTCTCAGGAAATGTTGCAATTACTCTTCTGTCTACATCAAAATAAGGTTGCCATGTAGTAAATATAGGCCCATCTCTATGAAAGACACCAATTTCCTTCGGCATACCATAAGTAACTGGGTGATCCTTTTTAATTTGAATTTGCAATAAAGATCCTGGGCAGGAAAACCCTTGCTTAACAATGCCTTCTGAAACATCCCTGACTGGAAATTCAAATTGTTCTTTGGTTTTCTCATCGAGGGAATAATTTTGAATACCGGTAAATAATTCTGTTGCTTCTCTCCAGGCAACCACATTACCTCCTTTATCGATGAATTTGATAATTTTTTCAAAACCTTCCTTTTCCATTCCTTTCATATATTCTGGAGGATATTTCATAAAATATTGTCTGCTCTCCGATTTGTAAGTACCTTCCATTAATACAGACTTATCTTCATCAGGAATTATTAATACATCGTAATTTTTACTCAAATCTGTTTTCTTAACATCTTCCGGCCTTAAAAGGGTAAAAGGTATATTGTATGAATCTAACACATACCTTGTCCAACCAGCATCCATTGCATGGAAGTAAGATTCAATGAGAGCAACTCTAGGGAGTTTAAGTTCTTTTTTAGATGCATAAATTTCATTAGAAAGATACTCTGGTTTAATTGAAAGTTGGTTTAATACTACATCGATTTCCTTTCCATGATGAATTATGAAGCTTCCTGCCGCAAATTCTTTATCATTTAAAGAGTAAGAATTTAACAGTTGTTCAACTTTTAAACCTTTTTGAAGCGCAGTGAATACTGCTTTGTAGCTATTGTTGTTAGTTGATGATAACAGAATGCTCTTATATTCAGAATCTGAAGCTTTAAACAAACTAAAAGGAGTTTCTAGTTTTGAATATGAGTTTTTAAAATAGGCTTGATTTTCGTTAATCTCAAATACATTTACTCCTTTGTGCAGTGGCAGTGACCATGAAGTAATATCGTATGGATTAATTAATTCTCCTCCTGGGGTGTAATGCCTTTCAGGAAATGCTTGAGATTCTAATGTTTCTTTAATAAATGCTCTAAATGGCTGAGCAAGTGGAATAATTAAATCCCCCTTGTTGAAGTGTTGATTTTCATATTGAATATCCTTATCTAGTTTATATACAGAAATACCATGCTCACTCATTAAATTAATAAGATTTACTAATTCACTTACATCATGCTGATTTAAAGGAAAAACATAATAAAATGGGGCTTTAGTTGCTCCTTTTTCCATTTCTTTTTTACACATATTATTTCTAAAGGCAAGAATCTCATCTTTATATAGTGCGGCAGTTTCCATGTATGCCATAGTTGAAGTGATTTCGTATTTTATTAAATCACTTAGGCGCCACCATCCTCCCTCCCAGGGTTCGGGCATGTTAATACTCTTTTTATATTCGCCCAATCCTTTTCCATAAGCTCCTAGCTCATTAGGCTCAATAAATATGGGTGTTGCATGTTTAACACTGGCTCCTTCGGTAAGCATACCAATGGCATTTTTCCAGATGCATGTTTCAGTTGGACCAGGCCAATAGTCATCAAACAAATAGTTTTGCGAAATACCTTTGAGACCTTCCTCGGTCATTTTAGTAATAGTTCTTGATCCAAATATTTTCATCCAGTTCCAAATTCCCGCGTCAACATTTTCGGCAATTGGATCATGCGGTGGTGATATAAAGTATCGTGGTCCTCCAGATCCCATCTGATGCTTTTCTACCATAATCTGAGGAAACCACTCTTTGCTAAACAAATTTGATATTGCTCTTGTATCACTTTGTGTTAAAGCCACAAAGTCTCTGTTATTATCATGCCCTACGTATTTATGATATAATCCTGGCATAGAAGAGCCTTCATATTTCGTTCCCTTATATTTTTTATAGTGATTAACAATCATATCCATACCATCTGGATTATGATTTGGCACAACCATATAAACAACTTTATCTAACCAGGAGAGTATCTCTTCATCCTTAGTGCTTATAAATTCATATGCAATTAAAGGTAATGCTTGTGATGGTCCAACTTCGTTTGAATGCATTGACAAAGTAAATAGAAAAAAGGCTTTACCTTCTTTTACGTAATTATCTCTTTGGTCTTCCGTAAGATTATAATTTATAGCAAGCTCTTTTTTTATTTCTTTTAATCGATCAAGATTTTTTAAATTATCTTCAGATGATATCAAGGCAATGTACATGGGTTTGCCCATCGGTGATTCCCCTATCTTCATCATTTTTATTTTTGAGGAATTCTTATCCAGCTTATCTAAGTATGAGATAAGATCCTCATAATCAAAAAGCATTCGGTCTGTTCCTGGTTTAAAGCCAAAATGACTTTCTGGAGTAGGAATTTCATTTTGAGCATAAATAGCTGTAGTAAAAGCAAAGAAGGATAACAAGATCAATGTAAGAAGTTTAGATTCAAGTAAATTTTTTATCATAACTGTATAATTTAAGAGTACATTGTAATAATGGATGTTAGACTGCTTGTAATTCATTAAAGTTTAAATAATAAATTTTATAGCGAGAACATTTTCATTATTAAACTGTTATAAAGAAAAAGTATATTCAATGAAAAAGCTTAATTTACTGTTCTTTTTTGTATTTATCAATTTTACGACCTCTTTTTCACAAGAGTTCGAGGTATACGATGATTTCACAGAGTTTGAATTTTTATTAAATCAACAGGATAATAAAATATATGTTATCAATTTTTGGGCAACTTGGTGTAGACCATGTGTTAAAGAAATGCCGGCGTTTAATCAACTATATGAAAACTTTCAGGATAAAGATGTAGAAATTCTGCTGGTTAGTATGGATTTTGGAAAAAATTTACAAAATAGAATTGCAAGCTTTAAAAGCAATCATAATATAAAATCAAAAATTATTATTCTCGATGACCCAGACAGTAACTCATGGATTGACAAAGTAAGTTCAGATTGGTCTGGTGCAATACCGGCTACTTTAATTTATAGTAAATCAAAAAGAGAATTTTTTGAGCGTGAATTCGAATATAAGGAACTTGAAAATGAACTAAAGAAATTTTTATAAATACAGTAATTAATTAAACTAAATTATTATGAAAAAGATTGTAATGACAGGATTATTAATACTAGTGGCATTTTTTGGATTAAATGCCCAGGGGTATGAAGTTGGAGATGAGGCAGCAAATTTTAAACTTAAAAATGTGAATGGTGAAATGGTATCGCTTTTCGATTATAAAGATGCAACTAAAGGTGCCATTGTTATATTTACCTGTAATCATTGTCCTTATGCTATAGCTTATGAAGATAGAATTATTGAGTTAGATAAATTTTTTAGTGCAAAAGGGTATCCCGTAATAGCTATTAATCCTAACGATCCGGAACTTGCTCCTGAAGATTCCTACGAAAAGATGATCACAAGAGCTAAAGAAAAGGGCTTCACATTTCCATATCTATTTGATGAAACGCAAGAAGTATATAAGATGTACGGTGCAAAAAGGACCCCACATGTTTATTTGTTAAGCAGAGTTGATAAAGATTTTGTTGTGTCTTACATTGGTACAATTGATGATAATTACAAAGATGCTTCTGCTGTAAAGAAACAGTATCTTAGAGATGCTGTATTAGCGCTACTCGATGGGAACAAACCAAATCCAAATTTCACAAAAGCCATAGGATGTACCATTAAGGATAAAGAATACAAAAAATAAAATTTTAGAGATCCGTTTTTAAGAGGAATAGTAGATTATTCCTCTTTTTTTTGCAAATACATATACAAGAATTTTATAATTATATGATTCTTGTTTAATTTCGTAGAAATGCAGTCTTTTTACTCAACATATCTATTACCCTTATCTTTATCAATTATTATGATGGGTATGGGTTTATCTTTGGAAAAGGGAGACTTTAGAAATATCTTTCGATATCCAAAACCTGTCGTAACAGGAATAATCAGCCAGGTATTTATCCTCCCGGTTATTGCGTTTTTATTATTTGGGTTTACGAGTTTAAACCCTTATATCAAAGTTGGCTTTATACTAATTACGGCATGTGCAGGAGGATCGGCAACAAATGTTATTACTCATATACTAAAAGGAAATTTAGCACTATCCATATCATTAACTGCAATTAACAGTTTAATTATTCTTGTAAGTTTGCCCTTAATAGTTAAGCTAGGATTAACTGTTTTTGTGGGTGAGGAGAGAATTATTCACTTAAATGTACTTAATACAATTCTCAATATCTTTTTAACGATCATAATTCCAACTTTTTTAGGAATGCTTATCAGATTATATTTTTTTAGATTTGCTATAAAAGCCCAAAGACCTTTAAGATTTATCTTACCATTAATTCTTTTTTCTGTTTTTATAGTTATGATTTTTTTTGACGATAATGGATCGGAAAATGGATTTTATCAGTATTTATACTTAGCACCATGGGCATTACTATTAAACTTTGTATCCATGTTGGTTGTTTATTTATTTTCAAAGTACCTAAGATTAGGTGGGAAGAATAACTTTACCATAAGTATTGAAGTTGGACTAAAAAATAGCATTGTAGGAATTTTTGTGGCAGAAACCTTATTAAATAATTATGAGATGGCGATGGTATCTGTTGTTTATGGATCTTTTACTTTTTTTTCAACTCTAATTTTTGGGTATTTAGCAAAAAGAATAGAGCTTTGGGGCTTTGGTTATAGAAAATTATTCTAATTTTGAAATTGAAAATAATTAAAAAAACTGTAAATTACAGTCGGTTATTTAACCGCCTATATAGGGAAAGTTAATAAAAATCAAAGAATTAAAAATAAGGATCAATGAAAAAGTTCAAATTAATTATTAAAAAAACAGCAATAGTATTATTTTCAGGTATGCTAATGGTTTCTCTTGTAAATTGCTCTGGTGGTAAAAAAGGAGCTCCAAATGAAAAATCAACTGTGGATTCTGGCCTAGACAAAGAAGCATTTGAGGAAAATGTTAGGGAAATTGTTTACCCGCTTCCAACTGCTTTTGAGGTTACAGAAATGATTAATAAAGTTGAAGCAAGTTATATCATTGGTATTACAAATCGTACAGAAAACATCGATAAGTATTTCACAGACAAAGACCAAGCTATAAATCTTGGAGTTTACAGTGCTGATTTAAGTTATGCAAGCACGTATAACATGAAACAGGAAATTATGAGTTACATGGAGACACTTGAAAACTTAGTTGTAGAGTTGGGCATTACCGGAGCGTTCTCTATTGATTTTATTGATGAAGTAGAAGCAAATATTGATAACAAAGATGTATTGGTGGAGTTAATTACGGGATCGTTTTACGATACGTATGAATATCTTGTAAAAAACAATAAAGAAGATTTATCTTTATTGGTGCTAGCCGGAACATGGGTTGAGGCTATGTACATATCTTGCAATATTTCGGAAACTATATATCATAATCCAGAGTTAGTTAAGGTCATTATGCATCAAAAGACATCTTTGGTTAAATTAATTGAAATGTTTGAAGAACATAAGGAGCATGAATCAATTGCTGAAGTTTTAAATGCTCTGATGCCAATTAAAGAAGTATATGATAGTGTTGATGAAACTGGCATTACAGAACAACAATTAAACAATATTATTGAGCAAACAAATGCTTTGCGTAAAAAAATAATTTTATAGTTTAATAAAATAATTGTGAAAGCTCATGCGTTTTCATGCATGAGCTTTTTTTATTCTTCTATTTATTTCTTAAATTTTGTTCCAAATAGAAATTAATGAGTGAATCAATATTAAATGCTTTAATTCATTTGTTTGCAATTGTAGCAAATGTAAACCCCGAAGGAGTAACTGCGAAAGGCAGGAAAATTGTAGAAGCATACCTGGCTCGGTATCTTACAGGTGAAATGATTGAAGAATACTTGAGGCTATTCGATAATTATATTGAATTTTATAGAAGAGAACTAGATCAGGATGACGTTAAAGATTTAAAAGATACCGATTCTTTAATCTCTTTTCAGATCACAAATGTTTGCAGCCAGATTAAAAAGGGGTTATTGAGAGATGAACGAGTAATTGTGTTTTTAGAGCTACTTGAATTTGTTTACGAAGATCATGTAGTAACAGAACATGAATTCGAATTTATTAAAGCTGTTGGAAAAGCATTTAGTCTATCAGATAGTGAATTCAATAATTTTAGATCATTTGTTTTTGAGGGGAATCCGGAACAGCTAGAAAGTGATAAAGTTTTAGTAATAGACAACCAGGTTAGGGAGTGGTCTGATAATTTGGCCTGGTTAATGAAAAAGAAAAAGAGTGATGTTCAGGAGCCATATAAACATCTATTTAGGGAGAACCTGTACGGGAAAATTGTGGTTTTTTATATTCAATCTATTCAATCATTTATTTTCAGGTACTTTGGTGAACTGAATCTTTACATTGAAGGTCAAAAGATTAAATATGGCAGAACATATTTTTTTAATAAAGGTGCTATTATTAAAGGACCTAACATTGAGTCTATATACTACTTCGATATAGCATCAAAATTTATTTTAGCATCTGAAGAAAGCCAAATAACATTTGAAGGAAAGGATGTTGAATTTCATTTTAGAAACAGTAAGAATGGAATTCAAAAGTTTAACTTCTTTGAGCAATCGGGTCAAATGATTGCAATCATGGGCGGCAGCGGAGTAGGAAAATCAACGCTTCTTAATTTACTTTGCGGAAAAATAAATCCGACTAAAGGTAAAATTAAGATCAATGGACACTCAGTTCATTCAAGTAGTGGTTCTTTAACCGGATTGATAGGTTTTGTGCCCCAAGATGACATGTTATTTGAGGAGCTTACTGTATTTCAGAACTTATACTATAATGCCAGACTTTGTTTTAGTGAGTTTACAGAAGATCAGTTGATAGAGAAAGTAAATTCCGTGATGATCGATTTAGATCTTTATGACTCCAAAGATTTACAAGTTGGAAATCCTCTAAATAAGTTCATTAGTGGAGGTCAAAGAAAGAGATTAAATATTGGATTAGAATTAATGCGTGAGCCTATGCTTTTATTCGTTGATGAACCTACATCCGGACTTTCATCAATGGACTCCGTAAAGGTAATGAATCTGCTAAAAGAGCAAGCTCATAAGGGAAAACTTGTAATAGCTAACATTCACCAACCATCATCACAAGTATTTAAGTTATTTGATAAACTTTGGATCCTAGATAAAGGTGGATACCCAATTTATCAAGGTAATCCGGTTGATGCAGTTGTCTATTTTAAGACGGTAACATCATTAGTGAATGCTGCTGAAAGTGAATGTGCTTGTTGTGGCAATATAGATACAGATCAAATATTAGAAATTGTCGAAGAGGGAGAAATTAATGAGTATGGTAAATCAACACGTAAGAGAAAAACTTCGCCTGAAACATGGTACTATAGATATTTAGACATTATTGAAAAAGAAGTTAACTCAAAGCACTCTGAAACAATACTGCCCGATTCAGACTTTAAGATACCTAACTTTTTAAGACAGTTCCAGGTATTTAGTATGAGGAATATTCTATCCAAATTAACCAATAAGCAATACTTATTAATCAATTTGTTAGAAGCACCACTATTGGCTTTACTCTTAGGTTTTTTCACGAAGTATATAAGCCAAGAAGGATACGTATTTGGAGAAAATAAGAATTTACCTGTCTTTCTTTTTATGGCTGTTGTAGTGGCTATATTTTTAGGATTAACAGTAAGTGCCGAAGAAATTATTAAAGATAGAAAAATACTTGAACGGGAATCATTCTTGAAACTTAGTTGGTTTAGTTATGTT
>PKTC01000187.1 GCA_002869305.1 Marinilabiliales bacterium | reverse complement strand
GTCAATGTCACATTAATTTCGATGAAGAACATAAAAGTGGCGCTGGAGCGCAAATACCTGCATATTTAGGATTTAAAATCGCAAAAAATCCTATCCCAGATGTAAAAACTGGTTTCGATTTTGTATTGGTAAGAAGAACTCTTGCAGCACCTGAAAACTGGGATGCTTATAAGGAGAATGCTTATCCTAATTTTGATGCTTTGCCAACTTATAATTTCACTACTCCACATAATATTTTAAGATGGACAGATAGAACTCAAGTTTCTGAAGGAAAATCTTGTTCATCTAACTGCCATGTAAGAAACGAAGGTGGAACTTTAGTAAACAAAGAATTATACTTATTTCAGGATGACTTGCTGGACTGGGAGTTAAATGCAACTACCGGAATAACTGTTGATGGAGAACTTCCGGAATCCTGGACAAATAAAAACAATTAATAAATATTATTCACAAAAATCAAAACTACTATGAAAAATTTTAAAATTTTATTATTGAGCCTTTTAGCTGTATCATTCTTCTTTACATCTTGTGATGATGATGATTCATCTGTAAACGAATCGCAAGTGCTAGTTGAATATCTTGAAAGTGCTGGAGGAACTGTTGTTAATTCATTTCCAATTATGATTAAAACTTCGGACGTAAATACTGCCGTTGTTGCAAGTGCTGATCAGTTTGTAATTGATATTCGCTCAGCTGACGATTTTGCTGCAGGTCATATTGATGGAGCTGTTAATGTAGCTGCTGGTGATGTACTAACATATTATGAAGCTAATAATCTTGACGAATATGAAACAGTTGTTATTGCTTGTTACAGTGGACAAACTGCTGGTTGGGTAAACGGTTTATTACGCACAATGGGTTATACAAATACTAAAGATATGAAATGGGGAATGTGTGGTTGGAATGCTACAACATCAGGATCATGGACTAGCAACATTGGTAATACTTATGCTGCCTCTTTAGTTACAGATATTACTGCTAAAGCGGAAGCAGGGAATTTTCCAAAATTAGAAACTGGAGAAGAAGATGGTGAAGCTATTCTAAGAGCAAGAGTAGAGGCTGTTTTTGCCGAAGGTTTTGGGGAAGCAAAAGTTAGTGCAGCAACCGTTTTTGGTGCAACTGACAACTATTATATTGTTAACTATTGGAGTGATGATGATTATGCGTGGGGACATATCCCAACTGCAATTCAGTATGCTCCAAAAGCATCTTTAACTTCTGATACTTTCCTTAAGACACTGCCAACAGATAAGACTATAGCAGTTTATTGCTACACTGGTCAAACATCAGCTCACGTTGCAGCTTATTTAAGAGTATTAGGATATGATGCAAAATCAATTTTATTTGGCGTTAATGGAATGTCATATGATGCAATGCCAGGCACAAGATTTATTGAAGAAACAGATGTTCATGAATATACTTTAGTTCAATAAATATTTAAGAAGCTTTATGTAGCGTTTATTAATATTCTGAAAGAGCTTGCCAAATTTGGCAAGCTCTTTTTATTCTATTTTACCGTTTTTTCTATAATCTTCAATATAACCTGAACAGCTTTCTCCATAGATTCTAAAGGGACATATTCTAGCTTCCCGTGGTAGTTATGACCACCAGTAAAAATATTGGGACAAGGCAATCCCATATAAGAAAGTCGGGCACCATCTGTTCCTCCTCTGATTGGTTTAATATCTGGTGTAATTCCAAGATCTATCATAGCCTCTTTAGCTTGCTCAACAATATGAAAAACAGGCTCTACTTGTTCACGCATATTATAATACTGATCTTCTATCTGATACTTTACAATTTCTTTGTTGTATTTTTTATTTATTAAGCTTATTACATCCTTAATCAGTGACTTCTTTTTCTCGAACTTCTCTTTATTGTGATCACGAATTATATAATGAATCTCGGCTTCTTCAACGGTTCCAAAAAACTTTATAATATGAAAAAAACCTTCATATTTTTCTGTTAGCTCAGGTCTTTGCTCAATGGGTAACATGTCATTTAGTTCTGCAGCCACTAAAATGGCATTAATCATTTTACCCTTAGCATTACCGGGGTGAATGTTTCTTCCTTGAATTTTTATTGCTACGCCTGCGGCATTAAAATTTTCATATTCAAGCTCACCAAGCCCTCCTCCATCCAGAGTATAAGCATAATCAGCACCAAACTTTTTTACATCAAAATGGTCCACTCCTTTTCCAATTTCCTCGTCCGGGGTGAATGCGATTTTTATTTTTCCATGTTTAATATCAGGGTTCATAATAAGAGATTCCATGGCTGTAACAATTTCTGCAATTCCAGCCTTGTCATCAGCTCCTAAAAGTGTGTCGCCACTTGCGGTAATAATGGTTTGTCCTTTGTAATCAGAAATTTCTGGAAATTCCTTAACCAGTAATGTAATCCCCAAATCTTTGTTAATTACAATGTCTTTACCATTATAATTCTTAAAAACCTGAGGTTTTACATTCTTACCACTCATATCGGGTGCCGTATCCATATGAGCCAAAAATCCTATGGTAGGGGTATCTTTAATCGAATTAGCTGGTAGAGCAGCAGTTACATAACCATATTGATCAACACCAACCTCTTCTAAACCAATTTCTTTTAATTCTTGAACTAACAAATTAGCTAAATCAAATTGCTTTTTTGTACTTGGGTATGTCTTCGAATTTTCGTCAGATTGTGTATCAATTTGTACATACTTTAAAAGTCGCTCAAGTAGCTTATTGCTTATTTCTGTCATTTTAAACCTTTTATATGAATTATTTGTAAAGATAATAGATTAAGATATGAATTGATAATATCTTATTTCGAAATATTTTATCTTTTATAACAATAAAATCTATAATTATGTTAAGTAAAAGTCTGCTTCAATTTTTAAGAGATCTAAAGGAAAATAATTATAAAGAATGGTTTCATGAAAATAAACCAAGGTATCAGAAAGTGAAAAAGGAATTCGAGCAGTTTGTTGCTCATACCATTGCAGATATAGCTCAATTCGATAATTCCGTAAAACACTTAGAACCTAAACATTGTATCTTTAGAATTAATAGAGATATACGATTCTCAAATGATAAGTCTCCCTATAAAACAAATTTTGGTGGTTTTATTGTTCCTGGAGGTAAGAACGCGGGTTACGCAGGTTATTATATCCATATTGAACCAGGAAATTGTTTCCTTGCCGGAGGAATTTATATGCCACCACCTGATAGATTAAAAGCGGTAAGAAATGAAATCTTTGAAAACACTGCTGACTTTAAGAAAATACTAAGCGACAAAAACTTCAAAAAACATTTTAGTGAAATATCCAGTGAAAACAAATTAAAAACAGCTCCTAAAGGGTTTCCAAAAGATTTTAAAGACATCGATTTACTAAGACACAAACATTACACGGTATTAAAATATATTGATGAAGAACTGGTAACTTCTGATAAATTTGTTGATAAAGTTCGTGAAACGTTTATGGCTCTGTATCCATTTAATAGTTTTATTAACGAAGCAATTAATTATCAACTGAGTATTGATTAGTTTATAGTGTTTTATTAATGATGAATACAAAAAATCAATTTTGAACTCGATACATAAATTTTCAAACATGCAAATCCACTTTATTTTAGTTGAACCTGCCGTACCAGATAATGTTGGTGCTGCTGCACGGGCTATTAAAACCATGGGTTTCAACTCTCTTCGATTGGTAAACACCAAAGTTCATTTGGATAAAAAAGCAAGCTGGCTGGCTCATGCCTCCAATGAAATTTTAGAAACCGCCGAAGAATTTAATACTTTGAAAGAAGCAACAAACGACATTGATTGGATTATAGGTACATCAGCAAAAAAACGAAGGGTAAATGAAGATTACTATCCATCTACCAGGATCAATGAATTAATTCAGGCAAAAGAAAACTCAATCTCAAATTTGGCTATTGTATTCGGAAGAGAAGAAAGTGGTTTGACAAACAAAGAATTAAAACTCTGTGATATAGTTACCAGTGTTCCCATGAGAACAAAATATCCATCACTTAACCTGGCACAATCTGTCATGATTTATGCTTATACACTTTCAATGCTAAATTTGGATGAAAAAAAACCTGAACAAAAAATTGAACAGGCTGAATTAAACATTTTAAAAACTAAAACTGAAAATATTCTTACACATATTGGCTTTAAAAAAAATTCCGCAATTTATAGCCGTATTCAGGAACGATTAATGATTTTAGGAGAAACTGACATTCACTTATTATTATCAATTGAACATAAGTTAGAAGAAAACCTGAAAGATATTTAATCTTTATATTCCCTTAATTTCTTATTAATTCTATTAATATTTTTGGTTAAAGCACTTGCTGAAAATGTTGCTCCTGAAATTGCCTGAATATCAGATCCATATTTCAAACTGTCGTTTTGTTTGTCGTAAAACTGACTTAACCATCGTTTCGCTGTAATCTCAGAACCATATTGGGATCTGTAAACTAAAATTTTGATTAGTTCTATTTGCAAGTTTGTATCATAAATGATCATATAGTCAAATTTATCAAACCTGCCTTCTGCTTCTGTTAAAACTGCAATCCCAACTTCTGCTCCCTGATTTAATAATTTAAAGAAAATATCTTGTTCATCTGAAATTTCTTCAATCTTAGATAATACTATCTTATCCGAACTGAAATGTTTTTCTAGTTCCTTCTCGAATTTTTTATTCATCTCAGGTGGACTGGCATGAACAGCCATAAATAGAATATTAAATAACAGGATAAGTGAAATTTTCATCGTTTTTAAGTTTTAAATAAGGAAGTGTTTGGTTTAAAACCAAACACCTATTCCCATATTTAGCATTGAATTAAAATTGCTTTCATCAGCATTTTTATACAACTGATAATCTACTTTAAAAGCTGCTCCGCGATCCATTTTAAAAGCGAATCCAAAAATTAATTCAGTAATGTTATATGCATCATTCTTTGTCATTCCAGAAACTACAGAATTATGCGTATTGTACTGCTCAAAACGGAAGAATGGAGTTAATTCATTTTGCACTGATCCATTGTTGTGAAAAATGTCATAAGAAATTTCTGCATAATAGCCAGTCATTGATTCACCTAGATCCTGACCAGTAAACAAATTATATTCTTCAACATTCGAAAACTTACTGTAAATAAATTGTCCCCGTGTTTGAAAGCCGGAAATTGAATATCGATAATCTAAACCAACCATACTTATTCCAATTACTGAAGAATCAGCTGTTGCTTTTGCAATATCATCGTTTTTATCTAATCCATCATAAAGCGTCGTTTGTGATTTTCCAAAATATCCAGAAAGTCCTAATTTTAATCCACTAATTCCATAATAATCGATTTTAGCAGATACATTTGGAGAACTAATGTATGATTCAGCACCCTTTTGACGGCCACTCCTCAATCCATTAGAACCCTTAAGATTTCCTGAACCATCGTATCCATTGAAACCATTAACAAGGTAAAGCTGATAACGTAGAGATGCCGCATTAATCCTACCATCTACACCTAATCCTATTTCTCTCCAGGTTGTTGGAACAATATTTTTATCAACATTCGGACGCTCCACACCATTAAAGGACGGTGGCTCATGGTATTCATTAATGATTCCCATGGGAATTAAAATTAAACCTCCTTTAACTGACATATTATCCAATAATAGATAATTTAAATAAGCCTGCTCTATATACACCTCCGAAACATGCTCAAACTCAATTTCTGTAATAAATTTTGTTTTTGAGTTAAATTCATATCCTGCGAATAGAATTAGTCGATGAACATCTAATTTTCCATTTTGTCTGAAGTCTTTATCTAAAGGTTGGTTAAAATCTATTTGGCCATAACCACCAAAATTCAGTCTTTTTTGATTTTCCTCATTAAAAATACTTTCACTAATTGACTCAGGTTCTTTTTCCTTAATACTAACGTTTTCTTGGGCTCCTAATATGCTAACAAGTACCAAATTGCATATTACTATTAACAGTAATCTTTTCATATTTGTATTATTTTGAATTGTTATCTAATTATTCATCGCAAAGAAAGAATGAATCTAGATAATGATCAATACCTAAAACATGGTATTTTAAGATCTTTTAATCTTTTATTATTAATTTCTATAAAACAAGAATTTTTAGAATTAAATTATTGCTAATTGAACCCATAAAGCTTAAATTACGTTTACTATTTTTAAACCATAAAGCCTTTTATGATCCTAGTTTTTAAAATAACATTCCCAATAACTGATCCAATCCTAATATTTGCATTGGTACTATTTATTATATTAATATTTCCAACATTATTTAAAAAACTTAGATTACCCGAAATTATTGGTATCATATTAGCTGGTGTTGCCGTTGGTCCTAATGGATTTAACCTGCTTTCTCAAGATGTTGGTCTTTCTATTTTTAGTCAAACCGGCTTGCTCTATTTAATGTTCCTTGCTGGATTAGAAATTAATGTTAGAGAATTTGTTAAAAATAAGATTCCCAGTATAACTTTTGGAATACTTACGTTTGCTTTTCCTTTTGTTTTTACAGGACTGTTGTTTTTTTATGTATTCAAATTATCATTTATTGCTTCATTACTTATTTCGAGTATGGTTGCTTCACATACACTTGTTGCATACCCTATTGTTGGCAGATTCGGAATAAATAGAAACCGTGTAATTAATGTTATTGTAGGAGGAACAGTAATTGCCGACACTATTGCTTTATTAATTTTAGCAGTTGTTTCAGAATCGGCCAAAGGAGAGCTTGATCATATCTTCTGGTTGCGATTTGTTGGGTATTTTCTGTTCTTTTTATTGCTTGTTTTCATTATAATACCAAGACTAAGCAAATGGTTTTTTAAGAATTATGATGGCGAAAGTGGAACAGAATATATTTTTGTTTTAGCAATGGTATTTCTATCGGCTGTAATTGCTGAATATGCGCATATTGAACCTATCATAGGAGCGTTTTTTGCAGGGTTAGCTCTAAGTAGGCATATCCCGCATACTTCACCATTGATGAATCGAATTGAATTTATAGGTAATACAATTTTTATTCCCTTCTTTTTGATCACCGTTGGTATGCTTGCCGATTTAAAAATATTAACTCATAGCTTTCCCTTACTTCTTATAATTATTGCACTAATTTTAGTTGCTGTATTTAGTAAATATATTGCAGCATTTATAACCCAAAAAGTTTTTAAATATAATCGTACTGAACGTCATCTCATTTTCGGTTTAAGTACTGCCAGAGCAGCTTCTGCAATTGCTATTATTTTGGTTGGATTTAATTTAAACCTGGTTGACGAATCAATTATGAATGCCACGATCATCCTAATTTTATTTTCAACTTTAATTAGTTCTTTTGTCACCCAGCATTCAGCAAAAAAAATTGCCTTAGGACAAGAAAATGAAAATCCGGATATGGAAGAAACAGCGGAGAGAATACTTGTGCCTATTTCCAATCCCAGGAATATTGAACAATTAATAAATTTTTCAGTTCTCATAAAAGATCCAAAATCAAAACTACCTCTTTACCCCTTCACTGTTGTTGACGATGATGATAAAGCGGTTGAAAATATCCATAGCTACAATCGTGTTTTAGAAAAAGCAAAATCACATGCTTCATCAACCGATAACATCGCTCAAATTATTTCGAGAATTGATACGAATATAGCAGATGGAATTGCTCGAACTGTAAAGGAATTTATGATTACAAAAGTTGTAATGGGTTGGCATGGAAAGGTTAGTACAAAAGATTTCTTTTTTGGAACTATTCTGGAAAATGTTTTGCAAAAAACCGGTAAAATGATTTATGTTAGTCGAATAAGTTCTCCTCTGAATTTAATCGAAAATATTCACGTTCTTATTCCCCCTGCTGCAGAGCTTGAGATTGGTTTTAAAGATTGGATTAATTCTTTGCTTAATATTTAAAATCAATCAGCGAGTAAAATCCATTTCTGGGGATACGAACATACGCACGAAAAAATTAAAGAATATATTGATTCTTTAGATATAGCAAATGAAATTATGTATCGATCGGCGAAATGTCCATCGATGTTAAAAGTTATTTCCAAAAAGTTAAAAGATGAAGATCTACTGGTAATTATTAATGCACGTAAAAATTCTCTTTCTTATAACAGACATATTAAACAAATTCCATATCATATTGATGAATATGTCGAAAAAAGCAATATTGTTATTATATATCCGGAACAAGAAACAGTATATACTGGAACTATTGATTTACAGGTTTAGTCAATTTCTTTATCTCTAAATGCATTTAAAAATAATACATCGCCCAATTCCGAATAACCTTCGAACAGTTTTTCACCTTCATGTTTTATTTGCTCACTTCGAAAGCCTATCATAGTTAAGCCCGCTTTTACGGATTTTTCATTGATCAGTGCTTTTAAATTCATCGATTCATCAATGTCAATAAATTCAACATTCTTTAATGAGATCGGTAAACGACCTGTCTTCACTAAATTCAACAAATGATCTGTAGCTTCGTCATGTTGTCCCGGTCTACGAACATTAAATATTTTTATTTTTGCACCCTTCCAATCCGAATGACCGAGAATAATATAGCCAAGCAGTACCATCAAATTCAGGTTTTCCTCATCCACTCTTCGCACCCAGATATGAATCCCTTCGTGAAAATTGACTCCTCTGTTAGCACCTCCTAATATTCCAACATCATAGCCGCCAGAACGAACCAGCGGATAATTTTCGGCTATTTGTTCCAGATTAGCAGGATCTTTTTTATCATATTCAAAAAGTGCCAGATTATTGTCCAATCCGGAGATGCCAGGTAATTGAATAATTTGTGCAATAGCTGAAGTATAGGATGGAGAAACAATGGTATCTACGTAAACATTACTTTTTCTTGACTCTGCTCTTTCTATTAACAAATCAAGCGACTCTTTTGCTTGTATATGTGTCGTTCTTGAATAATAACCTTGAATATATTGAATGTAGGTTCCAAAACCATATTTATGGGAAATCCATGTTAACAATCTAAACGCATTATCTCTATCTGATTTAACTTCAGTAACGCAAATTGCCGAAGGATGCCAGCTGGTTTTTTTCTTGATGGATTGATTCTTTTGCAAATATACTTGTAAATTGCGATTAATCTGAAATAAAGCGCTCCTAAAGATTGATTCAAGTCCTTGTCTTTCAGAATGGTAATAGCTGATATAAATATACAGTACTATCATTACAACAATCGCTAAGATAGCATATACCGAATCCATTTTAAACATTAGAAAAATAGAAAATATAAATCCTATTAACGATAAAACCCAATGTGATCTAAAGGTTGGACGATATGAAGGAGAAGAACCAAAATGATTCAAAAATGAAATCAAACATAATGAGCCATACGTTAACATAAAAAACATTGAAATAATACGTGCAACAGCATCTACATCACCCAGAGCGACAAAAACAAAAGCAATTAACACCGTAATAACAGAGGCATTAAATGGTTCATTAGTAGCTCCTTTCCCTTTGGCCATTGATCTGTTAAAACCACCAAATGGAAAAGTCCTATCATTACCTAGTGCTTGCAATGTTCTTGGAGCAACCATAACGGAACCGATTGCAGAAGATATGGTAGATGCTGCGAGTCCAATTGGAATAATAAATTTTCCAAAAACAGCAATATTTGACATCACCAATTGATTATTGATTAGATCTTCAGGTGAAGCTGAATTTACTAGTTTAAATGTAATAAAAACGTATATAACTAATCCTCCCAGAGTTGCTGCTACTGTACCAATTGGAATTGATCTGCCAGGATTC
>PKTC01000351.1 GCA_002869305.1 Marinilabiliales bacterium | reverse complement strand
TCTTCCATTGCGGCCATAACCAACCACAATAACATGATTACTTAATTTTTCGATCCTGGATTTCACTTTATTATCTTTTAAATAGTTTCTTAAAACACCATCAACAATATATCTTGTTAGCGTAGTTACTGCGTACGCAAAAATTCCGAAACTGATTACAATTAAAAATGCAGTAAAGAATTGTCCAAATTCTGAAAGTGGCCTTACCTCACGAAAACCAACCGTAGAAATCGTAATGATAGTCATAAAAAAGGCCTCAGTAAAAGTAAAGCCTTCAATTAACATAAAACCAGTTACTCCTGAAATTACAATTAACATAAGCAATGCAATTGCAATATAAAAGGAACTAAAATTTTCTTGTCTAAGACCTTTAGGTTTCATCTATACTTCGAATTATCAAATTTCCGATTCGGCAATTTAAGCATTTTTTATGACTGCAATACTTATTTTTTAGCTGAATTAAAGCTTGCGTTTCAAACGCATTTGAGGCTTTTAATCCTAATTCATCCCATTTTGAAATAATCGTATTCTTTTCAGGTTTGATTTCTTCTAATAACTGAATAGCCTTTTCTTGCAGTTTAGGCAATCCCTTCGACTTTCCATAAACAAAAAGAAAAGGAATAATGGTATTAATTAATAAGATGTCAATAGCTGATTTGCCAATAGGCTTTTCTTTTTTTACCGATTCCTTATTAAACTGATAATGAGTTTCCCAATATTCTGAAGGTTTTAATTTAAAAAGATTAAAAAATTCTTTCATTGTACTTGTATCCATTACCTTAGAAAATAAAGCTGTTGAATTATGAATCAAGCTTGAAAACTGAGCTATTCTGATAGTTGGAAAATTACCTGGGCGGGATCTTAAAAATTTCCATGTGTGTTTTTCTATAGGTTTTAGGTCAAATTTTCTTTTTAAATAAATATACTCCTTTTTAAGACGGAGATAATATGCATCTCCCGATTCTTCCATTAAAAAACCTGCCTGACCATACAACAAAGCCTCAATCTGAAATAAATTGTTTTTATGTTTTGCCAATGTTTTTAGTGGCAATGATTTTGCCAGCTGTTCAAATGGATCAGCATTCAGTTTAAATCCAAAATTTCGCGCTACTTGAATATAAAATGATTCTTCCCAGCTATTATTGGTTTGATCCAATTGTTCGTTTATTTTGATGGATTTTTCCTGGAGCCTTTCTATGGTAAGTTTTTCTAACCAATTTGCTATCGTAAATGAATCCACCCTATTTACCTCTTCCTGACATGGAATCCAGGTTTCCTCCGATAGTAAAGAATCATAATTACTTAATAAGTTTTGATCAAACCTCAATTCCAAAGTTGGAATAAGCTGCCCATTGGTTCTAAAAACCTCCCTATCGTGATTGTACACTACTTGCAATATTACATTATCATACGCTTTATCTTGATGATGCTTATGCGTATACCAGTCTGAAGAATTAATGTGAATCTCAACATTACCAGCCCAAACAGTATCCTTAATTTTTATTTTGGCGTTGAAAAAATCCGGACCAGAATCAAGGTTTTGTGACCCTTCGTTTAAAACCTCAATACCATCATTATTGGTACTTTGTAATCCGGTTTTATTATATAGCTTATATTTCCAAATAAATTGCAGGAATTCTTCTTTCATTAATATTTTTTTTATGAATGACCTTCACTCATAAAATTAATAATAAGTTTTCTGAAAAAGAATTATGAAAGAAATTTATATGATTCCTTTTTCTTTTAGCAACTCTGCCATTTCCGTTTGAAGTTCACGTGCTTTTTTGTTAGCTATTCTGTCAAAGTCACCTGAACTTTCAGAATATATTATTGAGCGAGCGGAATTTACAAGTAAACCACAATGATCATTTAAGCCGTTTTCAGCTACCTCTTTTAAACTCCCTCCTTGTGCTCCAACACCAGGAATTAACAGAAAATGATCCGGTACTATTTTACGAATTTCTTTTAAATATTCTGCCTGTGTTGCTCCAACCACATACATAAGATTGTCCTTAGTCCCCCATTTCATAGATGTTTCTAGAACAGTTTCAAATAAATTCTTATCAGAATCTTTTACATTAAGTAATTGGAAATCTTTGGCACTATCATTTGAGGTAAGTGCTAACAGGATCACCCATTTATTATTGAATTCAAGAAATGGAGCTACCGAATCTTTCCCCATATAGGGTGCAACTGTAACAGCGTCGCAACTTAATTGCTCAAAAAAAGCACGAGCATACATTTTGGAGGTATTTCCAATATCTCCACGCTTAGCGTCTGCTATAACAAAAATCTCCTCGTAAATAAGATTTATATAATTGATGGTTTTTTCAAGACTTTTCCATCCAGAAACGCCATGGGCTTCGTAAAATGCAATATTTGGTTTATATGCAACAGCGTATTGGGCTGTTGCATCTATGATGCGTTTATTAAACTCAAAAACAGGATCTTCCTCTTTAAGCAAGAAACTAGGTATTTTGGTAATGTCAGTATCTAAGCCAACACAAAGAAAACTTCTTTTTCTTTTAATCTGTTCAAATAACTGATTATAGTCCATATGATCAATTTTCAATTATTAATATACACACTAACAATTCTGGAATAAAATTGTTATCACTGACTGATAATTAGAGTTCGTTACCTTTATTCTACTCCAGCTTCTTTTAGTCTTTCAGCGTTTTCTGCCATTTGCAATTGGTCAATAATTTCAAGGATATCACCACCAATAATTGCAGGCAAATTATATAATGTTAAATTTATTCTGTGATCCGTAACACGTCCTTGTGGATAATTGTATGTGCGTATCTTAGCAGAGCGATCGCCAGTTGAAACCATTGTTTTTCGTTTCGATGCAATCTCATCCATATACTTTTGATATTCCAGGTTATATAAACGAGTTTTTAATTCTTTCATGGCCTTATCCAGGTTCTTTAATTTTGATTTTTGGTACTGGCATGTAACAACGATTCCGGAAGGAATGTGTGTTAAACGTATAGCCGAATAAGTTGTATTTACTGACTGACCACCTGGTCCGGATGAACAATATTCATCCCTTTTAATATCTTCTTGCTTCAATTCAACATCAAACTCCTCTGCTTCGGGCAAAACTGCAACTGTAGCTGCTGAAGTATGAACCCTACCCTGTGTTTCAGTTTGAGGAACTCTTTGAACACGATGTACGCCTGATTCATATTTTAAAACACCATAAACACCAGCACCCGAAACCTTCATGACAATTTCTTTGTATCCACCAACCGTACCCTCACTAAGATTCGTAACTTCTACCTTCCATTTTTTACTTTCACAAAAATGAGTATACATCTTAAATAAATCGCCCGCGAAAATACTAGCTTCGTCACCTCCCGTGCCGGCACGAATTTCAAGTATTGCATTTTTATCATCTTCAGGATCTTTCGGAAGAAGTAATATTTTTATTTCCTCTTCAAGCGGACTTACCTGTCCCTCTAGCTCGTCTAATTCCATTTTAGCCATTTCACGCATTTCTTCATCTTTCTCGGTAGCTAAAATATCCTTTGCCGATTTTATATTGCTTAATATGTTTTTATACTTTTCGTATGCTTCAACAAGAGGTTCCAGGTCTTTGTATTCTTTATTTAACTTGACATAGCGTTTCATGTCAGAAATAATCGCCGGATCGGTTATTAACTGACCAACCTCTTCGAACCTTAATTTAACCCCTTCTAATTTATCTAGTATCATATTATTTTTGCTTAAATAATTTTTGCAAAATTAACAAATAATTTGAATCATTGTTAGTAATGAAATTCGCCAAATTCGCTTTTAATAGTAAGTTTCTTCTCATTTGCCTTTTTACATCTTCCAATAACCCTAGCATCCACATTAAAGCTTTTTGAAATTTTAATGATTTCTTCAGCGTAATCTTGCTCTACATATATTTCCATTCGGTGGCCCATGTTAAACACTTTGTACATTTCTTCCCAGGATGTTCCTGATTCCTTTTGGATGATTTTAAATAATTCTGGCAGTTCAAACATGTTATCCTTAATAACATGCAGATTTTCGACAAAATGTAGAACTTTTGTTTGTGCGCCTCCCGAACAATGCACCAAACCATGAATTTGGGATCTAAACTGATTAAAAATCTCTATCATTATGGGTGCATAGGTTCTGGTTGGTGAAAGCACCAATTTTCCAGCATCTAATCCCAGTGCATCTATCTTTTCTGTTAGTTTATAACTTCCTGAATAGATAAATTCAGAAGGAACTGTTGGATCAAAGCTTTCAGGATATTTATCGGCCAAATATTTGTTAAAAACATCATGACGCGCAGAAGTTAGTCCGTTACTTCCCATTCCACCATTATACTCCTTTTCGTAAGTTGCCTTACCGAACGACGATAATCCTATGATCACATCTCCATCTTGAATGTTTGAGTTATCGATAACTTCGGAACGTTTCATACGACATGTTACCGTTGAGTCTACTATTATAGTACGAACCAGATCACCAACATCTGCTGTTTCGCCGCCTGTTGCGTAAATTGAAACACCCATCTCTCGCAATTCGGCTAATAATTCCTCTGTACCATTTATAATTGCTGCAATTACTTCTCCCGAAATGAGGTTTTTATTGCGGCCAATGGTTGATGATAACAAAATATTGTCGGTGGCGCCAACACACAATAAATCATCTAGATTCATGACGATGGCATCCTGAGCTATTCCTTTCCAGACAGATAAATCACCTGTTTCTTTCCAATATAAATAAGCAAGTGATGATTTAGTGCCAGCACCATCAGCATGCATGATATTGCAATATTTCTCATCACCACCAATAATATCATGAATGATTTTACAAAAGGCTTTAGGGTACAAACCCTTATCAATGTTTTTAATAGCATTGTGCACATCTTCTTTCGATGCAGAAACTCCTCTTAAATTATACCGTGAATCTTGAGACATTTTATGTTGTTTTAAGAATGCAAAATTAATAATAACCAATCAGATTTAAAATAAAAAAAAGATTCCCGAAAAATCGGGAATCCTAAAATTATTTTAGATCTAAGCTAATTTTGTGGTTGAAAATTGGTTGATATAACCTGGAATTCTGTTCTACGATTAATCTGATGAGCAATTTCTTGTTGTTCTTCAGATTCCAATCCTTCAATAAAGCCTGGTTTAAGCTCGGTTCCTTCAGTTAAGAAAGAATGTTCCTCAGTTGTTTTCTTATCAACAACTTTTGGCATGGTTGATGCATAGCCTTTAGCTCTTAATCGTGCTGGTTGTATTCCTTTTTCAATTAAATAATTTACAACAGATTGAGCTCTTTTCTGTGACAATTCAACATTGGTTAAAGCACTACCACGAGAGTCGGTATGTGACCGCAACTCAATTACAACATTCGGATTATCATTTAATGTTTCAACCAACTTATCCAAAGCAACCATGGATTCCGGACGTAGATCCCATTTAGCAAAATCATAGAAGATGTTCGGTAATTCAATCTGTTCAGCAATTGAAGATAATCGTATTTCTGCACTGAATGTTTGACTTTCAGTAACTCCTTTTGTTGTTTCTTTTTCTTTTCCTGTTAAGAATCCTTTTTTGGATGCAACAAATACGTAATCTGTATTCGGACGAAGCATAAATTTAAATGCTCCTTCGTCGTCGGTTTCATTGGTTAATGTCATTCCGTCGCTACCAACCAATTTAACAGTGGAATTTGTTAATGGGGCATCAGTTTTATCATTTAGAACAATACCTTCAACATCAAATTTCAATGGAGGTAATACAAATGAAAATAAATCATCATCGCCATCGCGTGAAGAACTGAAATACCCTCTTTCTTTATCTTTTTCTATAATAATTCCGAAATCGTCTTTTGTAGAATTAATTGGATACCGCATATTTTCAACTTCCCAGCTACCATTTTTCATGGTTGCTCTAAAAATATCTAAACCTCCCATTCCTAAATGATAGTCTGATGAAAAATACAATGTTCCATCATCATGAATAAAAGGAAACATCTCATTTCCTGGCGTATTAATATCGGCTCCAAGAGATTGTGGCACTCCCCATTCTCCATCAGGACTTGTTCTTGTTACCTTCCAGATATCTTTTTGACCCTGTCCACCTTTCATGTCTGAAACAAAATAAAGTGTGAGTTCATCATCGGATAATGAAGGATGAGCAACTACGATACTATCATCAAGCATTAAAACAGGTTCAGCCTTACCCCATTCGTCATTTCTCTTTTTCGATTGATAAACCATGCACCCAACTGCATCTTTTTTATGCCGCTCGCAACGTGTAAAAAACATGGTATTAAAATCTTTACTCATTGAAATAGCTCCTTCTTCAAATTCGGTATTAATGTTTTCACCTAAAGGAACCGGAGTACTCCAATTGCCTTTTTTATCCTGTTTTGAAGTAAATATATCTGAAAAATTCAGTCCAGTACCTCCATGTGTATCGTCACCGGTAGCTCCATCGCGCGAAGATGTAAAATATACTTCGTCGTATTCTGCCTTTGCAAAGGCCGGACTATATTCACTTTCGCGAGAGTTAAAAAATTTCATATTAGCAACCTTATAACCATTCGGATTTTCCATCCACTTAATTGCTGATTCACAAGATTTTACTCCCAGTTCTCCCCGTGCATCAGCCGGAACAAGCTTTTTGTATTCCTTGTAATTCTCTATAGCTTCCTCGAACTTCTCATTCATTTTCAATGCATCGGCATAATATAAATAAATTAGAGGATTTGAATGTTTCTTTTGTATCGCTTTTTTATACCACATTTCAGCTTTTCTCGGCTGATTGGTTTTTCTGTAACATTCCGATACCTGGAATGTGATTTCTGTTTTTATATCATTATCGGTTACCTTACCATATGCATCACGGAGCAGATCAATGGCTTGATAGTACTGTCCGTTATCATAATATGTATTTGCTTTGTTGTATACACTTATTTGTGCAACAGAGGCACTATGTATAAGAATAAAAATACTAAAAACAAATAAGGCTTTAATTTTCATAGCTTTTGAGATTACGTAGTTGTAAAGTGTAAAAGTAAGATTTTTTAAATAAAATAAAAAGATGATAAATATTTGGTTACATCATTGGTATAATAAGTTAAACCATACATTATTATTGTAAAAATCCCAACTATTAAATATTAAATAATTGGGATTCTTTCATCGCATTAAACAAAAAACTGCAAATCTATAGATTCATTTATTGAGTCTGAGATTAATTATCTAGTAAATAACATCTCTCTATATTTTGGCAATGGCCACATTTCATTATCAACCGTTAATTCAAGTTTATCGATATGATAGCGGATATCATCAAGATATGGCTTTACTTCTTTATCATATGCAAATGCTTTCTCAGTCTCAGATTCAATTTTATTGCATTTTTTACGTGCTTCAATCATTTCAGCTGTTCTTGCTTTTATTGTTGAAATGTGCTTTGATATTGCTTTTATTAATTCTTTACGAGCACTTGCCAATTCATTGAATTCACTTTCGCTGAAAATATCTCTCATTCCCTGCACATTTTGAATCAATTTTGTTTGATAAGCAACAGCCGTTGGAACAATATGATTAATTGCAAGGTCACCAAGAACACGAGCTTCAATTTGAATTTTTTTGGTAAACTTTTCCATTTCTACTTCAACCCGAGCTTCCAACTCACGTTCCGACATCACACCTGTTCCAATTAGAATTTCTTTTGACTTCTTATCGAGATATTTGGTTAGAGATTCAGGTACTGAAGTAATATTTGTTAAACCACGTTTTGCCGCTTCTTTCTTCCAATCTTCAGAATATCCGTCTCCATTAAATCTAACAGGATTTGATTCAAGAATTGTTTTCTTGATAATCTGGAATATTGCCTCATCCTTTTTTACTCCCTTTTCTATTAAGAGATCTACCTGTTCTTTAAATTTTTTAAGCTGAACAGCTAAAGCCGCACTTAATGCAGTTAAAGGTGCTGCATTATTGGTTTGTGAACCAACCGCACGAAATTCAAACCTATTCCCTGTAAAAGCAAAAGGTGATGTGCGGTTACGATCTGTATTATCTAACAAAATTTCAGGTATACGCCCAATTCCAAGTTTCAATTCTGTTTTCTCATCAGGAGACATCTTCTGATCACTAATTTTTTCCGCTAGATTATCAAGTGTATCTGCTATTTGAGAACCTGTAAATACGGATATAATTGCTGGTGGTGCTTAGTTAGCTCCTAAACGATGGCTATTTGAAGCCGTAAGAATAGATGCACGTAGCAAGTCTTGACTATTATAGACCGCAGCAATAGCATTCACTACAAACGTTAAAAATTGGAGATTCCCTTTCGGATTTTTACCCGGTGCTAACAAAATAACTCCTGTATCTGTTTCTAATGACCAGTTATTATGCTTTCCCGAACCGTTAATTTGTGCAAATGGTTTTTCATGAAGCAGAACTTCAAATTTATGATGACGTGCTACACGCTTCATAACATCCATTAATAATTGATTGTGGTCATTGGCGAGATTCGCTTCTTCGTATATGGGTGCTACCTCAAATTGATTTGGAGCCACTTCATTATGCCTTGTTTTTATAGGAATTCCTAATTTATGACAAGTAATTTCCAGTTCAATCATAAATTTTGAAACTCGCTCTGGAATCGATCCAAAATAATGATCATCCAACTGTTGATCTTTAGCGGAAGCATGTCCCATTAATGTTCGGCCTGTGATCATAAGATCAGGGCGTGCATTATATAATGCTCTATCAATGAGAAAATATTCTTGTTCCCAACCTAAATTGGTTTTTACTTTTTTAACATCCTTATCAAAATACTGGGCAACAGCTACTGCAGCTTTATCAACTGCTTGTAGCGATTTAATAAATGGCGTTTTATAATCCAAAGCTTCTCCTGTATATGATACAAAGATTGTTGGAATACATAATGTTGTTCCAATTACAAAAGCTGGCGAGGATACATCCCAAGCTGTATAACCACGCGCTTCAAAAGTTTGACGAATACCTCCTGATGGGAATGATGAAGCATCAGGTTCCTGCTGAGCTAAAAGCTTACCAGAAAATGATTCAATCATGTTTCCATTATCTCCATATTCTAAAAAAGCATCGTGCTTTTCTGCGGTTCCATCAGTTAATGGTTGAAACCAATGCGTGTAGTGAGTAGCTCCCTGCTCAATTGCCCAGGCTTTCATTCCAATGGCTACCTGATTAGCAATTTTTCGATCAATGCGCGTTCCTTGATTTATTGAATCAATTACATTTCTATACGCCTCATTAGACAAGTATTCTTCCATTTGAGGTCTACCGAATACTTTTTCTCCAAAATAATCAGAAGTTTTTTTAGAAGGCATTTCTACAGAAACCGGTTCTCTGTTAATTACCTCTTCAATTGCTTTAAATCGAATTGTAGCCATAATAATTTGAATTAAATAAATAATTTAATAATTTATACTCAAAAATATATTTTTTTTACTTATACCCCCTCTTTTTTATTCATTATTATTAACTTTTTATCTTTTTTTTATTAACACCCCCTTATTTTTAATACCCCTATTTCTATTTTTATGGTTTTTAGTTATTCAACATAAAAAAAGTCCGACCTTTTTGGCCGGACTTTTTCTTAATTCTAATTAAAACTTATTTCATTATTTCAGCATAATGTTTATAGAAATAAGGAATCGTATTAATACCGTTATAGAATTGTTCTAATGGAAAATTCTCATTTGGAGAATGAATTGCATCAGACTCTAAACCAAATCACATTAAGACAGACTTAATTCCTAATATCTTTTCGAACTCAGAAATAATAG
>PKTC01000141.1 GCA_002869305.1 Marinilabiliales bacterium | reverse complement strand
TCTGCTTTAACCATGCACTCTTCATATTCCTTTTCGGGTTCAGAAAGACTGGTTATTGCTCCACCTACGGTATAAGATACATATTTTTTCGATTCATTGTATAAAATACTGCGAATAACAACATTAAAATCAAAATCATTTTGCGGTGTTATAAAACCAACTGACCCTGAATACAATCCACGTTTTGTTTTTTCGTACTCTTCAATAAGCTGCATTGCCCTAATTTTGGGTGCTCCGGTCATCGAACCCATAGGGAAAGCATTTTTTATAACTTCAATAATATTTGTTTTATTATTAATTTCAGAAACAACAGTTGATATCATTTGATGAACCTGAGTAAAACTATATATTCCATACAATTCTTCCACTTTTACTGTTCCTTTTTGGGCTGTTCGCGATAAATCATTTCTTACTAAATCAACTATCATAACGTTTTCAGCTCGTTCCTTTAGATCATTATATAATTGCTCTTTCAACCATATATCTTCATCTGGATTTTCACCTCGCCTAATGGTTCCTTTAATGGGTTGTGAAATGATTTTGCTTTTATTTTTTTTTATGAATCTTTCCGGACTTGCTGATATCAAATATTTATCTTTCATTTTTAAAAAACAAGAGAATGGAGCGGGAGAGATCGAGTTTAATTTTAGAAATGTTTCAATGGGATCAATTTCGCTAATACTAAAAAATTCCTGACAAAAATTTACTTCATAAATATCTCCGCGCTGAATATGATTTTTAAGTTTCTGAACGGTTTCAATATATTCTTTTTTGGAAAACCGTTGATTAAGTATGAGTGAAGGTTGCTTCTTAAATTTTTTAAAATCACTATTATTAATTGTTTTAATTATTTCTAGTACATTTTGTTCAGTCTCATTTTTATCATTATAGATAACAGAAACTTTAGATTTTCTTGAATAGATTATTATATGAGGAATGAAAAAATGTATGGTGGAAAAATGAAGTTCATCGATATTATTTGATTCTAGTTCTTCTATTTCGTTTTTTAAATCATAACTTAGATATCCGAATAACCAATCTTTATTTTCTGAACAATGAGACTCTAAGTCTTTAATATTGTAAATATTATGCAAGGAATCTATTGCTGCTAAGAAATCATAGTCGTAATAAGTAAATTTTTCGTTTGCATTTGTAAAATGATTACTATCAAGGAAGATAAAATCCTTAAAATTTCTACCATACTGGAGAACTTTGTTTTTAAACTCACTCAAATTTATTTCTTCTATTTTTATCTCTTTGCGCATTACACAAAAATAGATAAAGGATTTTAATTATTAATAAGGGTATATTAGATTATGTTTATCATATAGAGACAAAATATTTATAATATGAACTCAAAGAATAACTTATTTTTGATTTTAATTCTGTTCTTCATTCATGAGTCCTCTTTCTCTCAGAATGTGCAAATGACAGAAACTTCTACATTGTATAATATTGATTTTGATCATCTTAATTCCATTAATTTGGAGCAGATAGAGGTTCAAGCACAGTATTATTTCATGAAGGAAGATTTTGAAAAAGCCGCGAATTTTTATTTGAAAATTATTCATAATAACATAGACGATGCAAACGCTTATTATAGGTTAGCTTGCTGTTACGCCAGATTAGACAAACCTGCTTATGCAGGAAATTTCCTGATAATGGCTGTTAATGCTGGTTTCAATGATTTTTTAAAAATTAAGAATGAAGAAAGTTTTAAATATTTAAAAGCAAACCAATTATTTGAAAGCACCTTGAAGGATGTTTTAGATTATGGGAAACGATATGGACAAACCGCGTATATAGAGGCTAAGTCGTTACTTAAAACGAGATTTTTTTTACCAGAAAATTTCGATGCGAATAAATCATATCATTTATTGTTGGCTCTACATGGATATGGTGGAACAGCGGAGACGTTCAGCTCAATATATAGTACCATAGAATCTGATAATTATATTGTTGTATTTCCTGAAGCTCCCTATTTAAAAAGTGGAGGGGGATCGAGAATACTTCAGTATTCATGGGATTTTGAGGTTAGGAGCGAAGAATTATGGAAAAAAAGTGATCCTTCAGTAATTGAATACATTATGAACGTGGCGGATTATTTTAACGAAAGTTTTAAGATTGATAAGACTTATATACTTGGTTTTTCTCAAGGAGCTGGATATGCTTATGCGACTGGGATTAAAAATGCCAGTATGATTGATGCTGTAATCGCTTTTGGAGGAAGATTGCCCGATACAAAAAAATATCCCTGGTTTATTTCGGAAAGTGATCTAATTGCAGGAAAAGAGCTTAATATATGCATCGTCCATGGGGAAAATGATATTGCAGTTGATTATAAGCAGTCGATTCAGACTAAAAAATTACTTTCTAAACTAAATTATAATGTACATATGATTTCATTCGATGGTGGTCATTTTGTAGAAAAGGAAAGTTTAAATAATGCTCTTAAATGGATTGAGGAGCAGAAATAAAAAAAGGCATCTTGTTTAGGAGATGCCTTTTATTTCACTGGTACATTAATTAATTACCTAAATAATTGGATATTCCTTCCTGCGTTGGTTTTAAGGCTTTATCACCTTTTTTCCAGTTTGCAGGACATACTTCACCATTTTCTTCAAAATATTGCAAAGCATCAATCATTCTTAATGCTTCATCAACACTACGCCCTAATGGCATGTCATTTACAACCTGATGTCTAACTGTTCCTTCCTTATCGATTAAAAATAAACCTCTGTATGATTGTGGAACACCATGAAATATACTTTCTCCATTTTCTGAATAATCATAATGTCCTGCTAATACATCATAGTTTTCAGAAATTGTCTTTGAAAGATCGGCGACAAGAGGATACTTAACTCCTTTTATACCACCTTCTTTTAATTCTGTTTGTAACCATTTCCAGTGAGAAAATGCTGAGTCAACAGAGCATCCTACAACTGCTACATTTCTATCTTCGAATTCCTTCATCTTATCCTGAAATGCAAGAATTTCAGTTGGACAAACAAATGTAAAATCTGCTGGATAGAAAAAGAATAATACATATTTTTTACCCAGATATTGATCTAATGAGAAATTTTCAACAATTTCATTTCCGTTTAAAACGGCATCCGTATTAAATGACGGCGCCTTTTTCCCTACTAATACTGACATAGAATAAAATTTTAAATGATTTAAATTAATTTATTTGAATGATTTGGACATTAAACAAAGAGGAAATGCCTTTGTTCAAAAGAAATAGTTAGAATGGGTATAAATATTTATTGGTATTCTGTTATATAAGGCTGTGTAGGTTCAAAGTTGATTGGTTTTTGATTATTCTCGCCAGAGAATAATAAATTAAAATGTTTAACATCGTCCGGCACAACAGGATAATATGCCAATCTAATTTGGAAAGTTTTAAAAACAAGGTTTTCATTTCTAACTCCTATTCAAATTCCTATACCTGAATACAATTGATTGCTAAATACAGATCTGTTTTCTGGGCCAATTAAAGCTATATCACCAAAGCCGTGGAACAGAAATCTGAAATTATAGATATATAAATTTGAAAATACTGCAATTTCCGAATGAAATGATAATTTTTGAATACCAAATAAATAATCACTTGACAATCCCCAGATATCGTTTTTATTTATATATACTTTTTCATCAGCGAAACGATTAATGCCTCTTGTATATTGAAAACTTAAAAATTCACGAAGTTTCAATTTATTGAAATAATGCAAATTGCTTATAGCCTGACCTGAAAATTTAAATACTCCTTGTTCTAATTGTTTTTCATAATATAAGCCAGCGAATTCGGTGTGAAAATTTAAATACCCAATTTTTGGATAGTAAATACCTCTTGAATAGCGCAATCCCCAATAGGGTCTTTTGTAAAATTCATCCTTTTCAAGACCTAAATTTATTTGTGCTAAAGTACCGATAGGGATATCCTCGGTAGTACCAAATCCATAAATTAAGTTTGACTTAAAATAACGCTGTCTTGAGAAAGCAATGCTTCCTAATAAAATTTGGTTGTCGTGGTATTGAAAATTGTATCTTTCACTTACTTCAGGTCCTTTGTAAAAGCTGTTGTTAATATATCTAAGTCCAAGTACGAGCCTTGTTTTATTTTGAAACTGCCAGTTGCTGGTTTTAATAAGGAAGGATTTACCAAACCAAATATCTTGAGTTGCATAATTCAATCTTACATCTTTTAATGTAGTGTCAGTTTTTTTAATATCTTCCAGAGTTGAAGTTTGATAGATTTTGAAACCACCCGCCCATTTTGTTCTGTACGTATAGAAATTTCTATTAAGTTCTACTCCAATTCTTTCTGTGCTAAAAGCTTTAAAATACCTTACTCTTGATTGAATAAAAGATCCGGCAATATTATTAATGCTATAATTGAAGTCGTATCCGGTAGGAGGTCTTTCAGTTGTGTTTAGAAGCATACTTCCTTGAAATTTATGACCAACTCCTGCAAGATTATTTTCGTATACTTCAATAATTCCTGATTCTAAATTTTGCAGATCCACATAGAAACCAGCTGAATAAACATCCTTGGTTACAATTAAAACATCAACTTGATTAGGTAAATCAGGAATCTCTGCAATTTGAATAGACGCATTCTTTATATAATTCAATGAACGTAGTAATCTTTCATTATCTGTTAATAATACAGGGTCGATAGTATCTCCAACATCAAAAAACAGGTTATTTTTTATAATAAAATCCCTGGTTTTAACATGCGTGTTATTTCCAAGTCGATCAATCAATCGAGTTGATTTTTTAGAAGTATCCGTTAAACTTGGTCCAAAGACGTCAAGTTTTAAAACATCAATATTTCGGATGGTTTTACCTTTATATAAATTGAAATATTCTTCATTCCTAATATCTTCAACACCAATAAATTTACCTTGGTTTGGTTCATTAACTAGCAATAGTTTTAAAGCAGCCTTTGTAATATTGTTTTTAGAAGCCCTATTAATTAAAGTATCGTAAAATTGCTCTGATTTTAATTGATTATTGATATATAGGGAGTCATTGTAGTTATTTAGCTTTAATGAATCTGAACTAGTATCCTTTTTGATAAGAATTTGAGCAAAATGTGTGGTTGGAACAAATATGAGTAATAAAAGACAATATTTCAAAAAGGAATATTTCATTTTCCAATATTAAAAAAAAAGGCTCAATAATTAATTACTGAACCCCTTTTTACTTTAATTATTGTTTTAGTTTAATCCAAGAACTTCTTTTCCTTGTTTAAATCTAATATCTCTAGGAATCCCTGAATCATTTATTCTATCAAGATCAAACTGAAGTTGTTCTTTGATAAGCCCTAATTCAGTAACCATTGCTTTAGCCCCTTCGTAGTCACCATTTCCTTGAATAATTAGTATTTTTTCTCCAAGAGAATTCATTGCTTCAGTCATTTTATCGAAATCAACTTTATATGTTCCTGTTGTTTCGTCTCTAGTGAATGCACCATTTTCAGCAAAATAGTTAAAGCGCACCATGTTGGCTTTACCATGTGAACTAGCAGCTCCAAATCGAATAGATCTGAATAAACCCGCCATAAAGGTTACATAATTATCCATCAAATCTTTTTCTCCTAATTCACCCATTTCAGCTAATTTAACCACCATAAATAGTCCAAGTATATCAGCTTTTCCTTCTTCTAATGCACTGTATTGCTCTTTTATAGCTTCACGAACTGTACCTTTATCATTAATTGTATTTTTGATACCTAAACCGTGAGCTACTTCATGAAACATTGTATTCTCAAAAAATGCATCAAACTTTACATATTGACGTTGTTCTTCACAAATAACTAGGTTGCTTATTGGTAACAGAATCTTATCAAATTTATATTTCATCGAGTTCTTAAGTTGTAGTTTTCTACTTCCTTTCTCAATGTGTACTCTCTCGTCATTAGGAAGATTAATAGCAATTGTTTTGCTACCTGCATTGCAATCTCCTGCATAATAAACAGCATCATATGCACCTAAATCTGAATCACTACCAGGAACTTCAGCTTTGTATTCATCAGCTACAGGTAGACTCTTTTGAAGTTCAGGTAAGAGAGCTGCAAATTTGGTTAGTTTCTCACTCCATTCTAAATCTTTTATTAATATGAAAGATTCATGTGCTGCTTTGTATCCATAAAGTGCGTCTTCATAGTTTTCAATAGGTCCAACTACAAAGTCAATTTTATTGCTCTTCATGCTCATCCAAGCAAGATCGCTTTTGAAATAATCATCAGTAGCCAATGCTTCTGCTCTTAGTTCCAAATATTCTTTGAATCCCTCATCTTCAGCTAATGCAGCAGCTTTTTGTATGAGCTCAATAGCTTGGTTTGTTTCATTTTCAAATGCTGTATGATATGGAATGGTGTATAAGTCACCGTTTTCATTTCTTCTAACTATAGTGTATAAGCTAGTCTTATCAGTTGACTCAAGAGCTTCAAACTCTTCTTTTGTCATATCAGTCGGATAAAAGTTTGCTCCGGCAGGTTTTGGGCCAACACCTTAAAGAAATGGCTCGTTACCATTAAGTCTTTCCCATGGACCGTAATTAATTTTTACGAATTCTTTTTCGGCTTGATCTCCGATGCTTGATAGTAAAGCTTCTTTATCACCATATGCTTCTTGCCAAAAGATATCTTCCATAAGTTTAGCAGCATCAAATAAATATCCAAGCATTTCTTTTTGGTTATCAGAAAGGTGACTGATATCTGAGCTCAATTCTACTTCTACAAATTCATTAACTTTCTTTTGAATTTCACTTTCTGTTTTCATGTCTTTAGTTTGATTTCCACAACCTGCAATAAAGCTAAATGTTATGATTGATAGAAATAATAATGTAATTTTTCGCTTCATAGTATGATATTTTTAGTGTTTTAATAAAATTGTATTAGGACGTGCAATTTAAAATATTGCAGTAATATTTCATAATATTATGATGTCAAATTATGAATAAATAAGGTAGCCATGAAGATTTCTTGCCTAAGATTTTATTTTTTCAGCAAAAGCTTTGATGTTGGCATAGTTTATATTTGATACGCTGTGCTCCACATTTGCAACTTTCTTTACAATTGCTTTTTCAAGAAAATTCATTTTCTCAAATTCAAATTCTCCACCGAATAAACCATGGGCCTCAGCTTTATTTCTTAAAGGCTCAGGGTAAGCATTTTGAAATTGTTCTAAAGCCTGATCACCTTCATACATACAACAAAGAAATAAACCAATTTTTTTTTCTAATAATAATGTAAGATTCTTATTGATAAAACTTTTAATCCTTTTATTAATCATTCCTGCATGAATTGATCCACCAACGATCACCGTATCAAAATGATCCAGATTAATATCATCTTCCATTTCAATATTAAAAAGTTTTGTTTCTTTTTCCAGGTTGTTTGCAAGGGTATGCGCGCATTTATCTGTACAACCATGTTTTGTTGTGTATACAATTGCCGTTTTCATAGCAGTAGATTTATTTGTCGGAATAAATATAGAATATTTTAAGCAAAATAGAGAAACTGAAATTAATTCAAATCGATTTTGAGTAAGTCGGTCCAGATCGAAATTCGTAATTTGTTTTGTTCTTCATCGGAATCATCATCCAAAGGAAGTCCAATAAATTTTTCGCCGAAAATAGATAAGGATGAAACGGATTTATATCCTTGAGTTGGAAATTCTCCAACAAATGTAGCTCCTCTGCCTTCCAGTGCTTCAAATATTATTCCCATGGAATCAGCAAAAGATTCTGGGTAAATGGCAGAATCTCCAGTACCAAATATGGCAATCTTTTTTCCTTTTAAGTCAGCAAATTTTAAAATATCATATAAAAACCTCTCAAAATCAGCTTGAAGAACTCCTTCTCCCCATGTGGAGGATCCTAAAATAATATTATCGTAGCGTTCAATATCACTAGCTTTTACATATTTTACATCATAAATATCAACCAGACCAGGTTGTAGATTGGCTTTTATATTTTCGGCTATTTTCTTTGTATTTCCAGTGGATGATCCGTAAAATATTCCAATAGGTTTCATCAAGATTTTCAATGGTTTTATACTTATTTTATTGATTTGTTAAACAGATAACAAATTTAAGTATAAGATGTTTAAATTAACTCGAGATTATCATATGTTTTTAAAAAGTTTTTTATCTTTTTTGCTTTATGAATGAATAAATGAATAAATGTTAAATTGTGAAGGTCGGTGAAATTTAATTGCTTTTTGAACTAAGTTTCCAAAAAAGAGTTGTAACCTTATATACTATAAGAAATATTTATGAAGATTTTACTTACTGGAGCTAATGGATATATTGGCAAAAGATTACTTCAGGACTTATATCAGCAGGGTCATTATATTATTTGTTGCGTAAGAGATAGTAGACGTATAGATATAAGTGCATATGACAAAACCCGAATTGAGATTATAGAAATTGATTTTGAGAATTTTGACTTAAAAATAAATATTACCCAGAGTATTGATGTTGCATATTATTTAATACATAGTATGGGCAAATCAATAGGTAGATTTGCTGATGCAGAAACACAGACAGCTATTAACTTTATAAATCTTATAGAACCATTAAAGGTAAAACAGATCATTTATTTAAGTGGAATTTCGAATAGTGATTCACTATCGGAACATTTATCTTCAAGAAAAAATGTAGAAGGAATTTTAAAATCATCGAATATCCCTGTTACAGTATTAAGGGCAGGGATAATCATAGGAGCAGGAAGTGCTTCTTTTGAGATTATTCGTGAGTTGGTGGAGAAATTACCTGTAATGATAACTCCTAAATGGTTAAATACAAAATCGCAACCAATAGCAGTTAAAAATGTCATTCAATTTCTTACTGGTGTCATGCTTAAACAGTTTGCATTTAATGAATCGTTTGATATAGGGGGGCCTGAGATTTTAACTTATAAACAAATGTTGTTAAAATTTGCTGAAGTCAGAGGCCTTAAAAGGTATATATTAACATTACCGGTTATGACTCCAAGATTGTCTTCTTATTGGCTATATTTTGTAACGGCAACTTCTTATAAGTTAGCAGTAAATTTAGTTAATAGCATGAAAATAGAAGTTATTGCGAAAGAAAATAACCTTAAAGTAAAGTTATCTGTGGATTTATTAGATTTTAAATTAGCTGTGCAGGAGTCTCTTATTAATATTGAGCAGAATATGGTTGTTTCGAGTTGGAAAGATGCCTTGATTTCTAGTGATAGATCAAATATTTCTAAATACATACAAGTTCCAAAATATGGCTGCTTAAAAGATTATCAGGAAATAAGAATATTAGGTAAGGTGGAAGATGTGATTGAAAGAATTTGGTATATTGGAGGCGAAAATGGTTGGTATTTCGCTAATTATTTATGGTTGTTTAGAGGGTTTGTCGATAAATTGTTTGGTGGAGTTGGCTTACGACGAGGTAGAACGAATCAAAATACAATAAATACAGGAGATGCTCTGGATTTTTGGAGAGTGTTAGTAGCCGATAAAAAGAATAGAAGGTTATTGCTTTTTGCTGAAATGAAATTACCTGGTGAAGCATGGTTAGAATTCAGAATTGAAGAGAGGGCAGGAGAAACATTTTTGCAACAGATAACCACATTTAGACCCAAAGGGCTAATCGGCAGGATTTATTGGTATATCCTATGGCCTGCGCATCTTTTTGTATTTAAAGGGATGTTGAAAAGAATTGCAAAAAATAAAGGGCATGATTCATAAAACCACACCCTTTTTTAAAGAAGATATATTTAGTTTGAAATTGGCAGTATTAGTAAATTTTATTTAAGACTTTACCCCATGAATTTCTTTTTCCAATTTTAAATTTAAGT
>PKTC01000502.1 GCA_002869305.1 Marinilabiliales bacterium | reverse complement strand
GTGAGCCCCTATTGCCGTTGCAGCTATTATCATTCCCTCTATGACGCTGTGAGGATCGCTCTCGAGGACACTCCGGTCCATGAAAGCTCCGGGGTCTCCTTCGTCAGCATTGCACACTACATATTTCTGATCAGCTTCGTTTTTAGAGGCAATTTCCCATTTTAATCCTGTTGGAAAACCTCCTCCTCCACGACCTCTTAAACCAGCTTCTTTTATTTCATTGATTACATCAGCAGGTTTCAATTCTGTTAGGCATTTTCCCAATGCCATATAACCATCACGAGCAATATATTCCTGGATGTTCTCAGGATCAATTACTCCGCAATTATTTAAAGCAATTCTTAATTGTTTATGTTGTGACATGTTCTTTCCTCCTTAATTACTCATCAATAGTTTGATAATTAACAGGTATGATACCTTCTACTTCTTTGTCAAGCTTAATGTAATTTTCAATAATCAGATCAGCTTTTTTAACATCGACGTAACCGAATACTACAGGATTTTTACCAGGCTTAGTAATCTCAATAGTAGGTTCAGCATAACTATATCCCATATCGCCGGTTTGAGAAACTAAAGCTTCGATATTTCGTTTATCAAGAGCTTCAACCAAAAAGTCCATAACATCTGTAGCACCTGATGCTATACCGCTTGTACCCATTCCAACTTTAATTTGAATAGTTGCTTCAGGGTGATCAGGATTATTGATCAGATCATTCTTTGAAAGCATTTCATCTCTCAATTTGTTTAGATCAGTTACTGTTTTGATTTTTGTCATTTTAAAAAACTATTTTTAAGTGTCTAATATTTTAAAAAAATCAATGTATAAATATTCATTTTAATTGATACTGCAAATATAAAAACTATTTGTTAATTTTTTAACACTGTTATTTTATTAACAATTAAATAATGCCAATTCATAAACCCAGGAACTCTTTACTACTTGATTGATAGTTTTTTATAAGTTAGTAAATTAAAATATGTTTTACAACAAATTTTAATATTTTACAGATTTTAATCTAAACTTATTAAATGAATCCGTATAATCTTATTTAGCATAAATACAGTCTTAGTGTTGAATTTGGAAAAGAAATTTCCGAAATTGTACTTGAATTAGTAAAGCTAATTTTACATATTATCAATCAATAAAACCCTATAACTATGGCAAAAGATTATTACTGTCCGATTTGCAAAGGACAACTGCGGGTTAAAAACTCCATATTGCTTTCGGCGAAATCAAAAAAAAATGAAAAGGGTTTAGTTTTTTTAAACTCTGAACTCGGCGACTATTCAATTACTACTCATCCTAGCTTTCAAATACATAAAGGAGAAGAATACACATTTCATTGTCCAATCTGCCATGCTACTCTAAATAGGGAAGAAAATCCACATTTAGTAAGAATATATCTAAAAGATGGAGATGATGATTATGAAGTATATTTTTCAAGCCTTGCAGGTGAAAAATGCACCTATAAAATAAGTGATAAAAAGATTGAACAAATTGGTCCTGATTCCAACCAATACAAACAATATTTTGATGTGCCGGAAGAAGATAAAAAATATCTTTAGACGTTGATAAATATCAACATATTTAAATAGCTAAATACAAATTCTATCTATAACTTGTAATTTGTACCAGCAACTTTTTGTTATGCAAATAGAATCAAGTGTACTATATTTAACTGCTGCCTCAATAGGGTTTTTTCATACTCTTTTGGGGCCTGATCATTATTTACCATTCATTGTAATATCCAAAGCCAGAAAATGGTCCTTATGGAAAACAAACCTAATCACTTTTGTCTGTGGTGTTGGTCATGTGGCAAGTTCTGTTTTAATTGGTTTTGTGGGAATATTTTTTGGAGTAGCAGTTAATAAACTAACTCCCATCGAGGCAAGCAGAGGATCAGTAGCCGCATGGTTAATGATCGCTTTTGGTTTAGTTTATTTTATTTGGGGAATAAGAAAAGCTTATAAAAAGAAAGAACATACGCACGAACATGTTCATGAAGATGGAACCATTCATGTGCACAAGCACACTCATTTTGTGGAGCATGCTCATGTTCACGAAAGAAAAAGCATAAAAGAGCTTACTCCCTGGATATTATTTACAATTTTCATATTTGGACCTTGCGAACCTTTTATTCCATTATTGCTTTATCCAGCTGCTCAAAATAATATTTTTGATATTGCTTTGGTTACAATTATATTTAGTTCGGTTACGATAGGTACAATGATGTTAATTGTGACAACTTCGCTCTTTGGATTTAAAATATTGCCTAAAGTAAACATCGAAAGATTTATGCATGCTATTGCCGGCGCAACCATTTTTTTATGTGGAATTAGCATTCAGTTTCTGGGCTTATAAATTCTGGTCTTTGCTTTTAATGCTCAGCGATCCAGATACTAATTCGGACCATATCTATATAAAAAAAGATTCCCGCTTGCGCGGGAATGCTATTTCATATTCATAAAAAAGATTCTTACTATAGTAACTAATGGTCGTTAACGACTGCTCTTTTCTTCCAATATGCAAACAGGGATAATGAAACCAACAATAAAACACTTACATAAACAAAATTAGGTACTGGAACTGGGTCGCCTCCAGCATATGAATGTAAACCCGATAAGTAATAATTCACTCCAAAATAGGTCATCAATACTGATGAGAAACCAAACAATGCTTGCAAATTAAATGAGAAAAATCCCTTTAATCCACTAATCATTCTTGAGTGTATTACAAAACTATAAACAATCATCGTGATTAACGACCATGTTTCCTTTGGATCCCATCCCCAGTATCTTCCCCATGACTCGTTAGCCCAAATAGCACCCAAAAATGTTCCAATAGTTAATAGATACAATCCTATTGTCAGTGCTTTAAAGTTAATTACAGTTAATTCTTCGATGGTTAACAATATACTAGCTTTATTCTTGTTGTTAGTTAGTGCATAAAGAATAAGAACAATAATTCCGATAATTGCTCCTAATCCAAAAAATCCGTAGCTACTAATAATTACAGAAACGTGTAATGTTAGCCAGTAAGATTTTAGTACTGGCACCAGGTTAGTTATTTCCGGATCCATAAAACTTAAGTGAGCTACCAATAAAGTAAACCCAGCCAAGACAGCAGTTGCAGCTATAATAAACGATGATCGCCTACCAAAAATAAAGCCAACCACTATTGTTACCCACGAAATAAAAACAAGCGATTCAAAACCATTACTCATTGGAGCATGACCTGAAACGTACCATCGTATAGCTAATCCCAAAGTATGGAATAAAAAACCCAATACCAAGAATCCTGTAAATACTCTGGTAACTATAATTTGTTCTTTCTTTTGAGCTATTATTCCATATAAAAGGATGAACAATAGGATGAATCCAACCGTAGTATAAAATGGAAATAAACGATCGTAAATATTCGCTTTATAATAAAATACCTCTGCCTTTATTTTTCCCTCGCTTGGAAGTTCGTATTGCGCAAATTTTCTTTGATATTTTATGATTGAATTACGCGCTTCTTCGGCCGTATTATAATTACCAGTCCTGATTGCTTCTGAATAAACTGTAAAGATATTTTTTAAATATAAGGAATCCTCAGAGTTTGATGCATGATTAAAAGCGTCATTTGGCGGAAACCATTTATAATTGGGATCATTCACAGGAAAAACCTTCATAAATTCTCCAATATAAATCATGTAACATATATTTAATCTTTCATCAACCTTAATAACTTCTTTGTCGAATTTATTCCTGGCTCCAGCAGGTTTTTCATAGGCCAGACTTACACTCTGCCTTAATTTATATGCATTTGTTTGCATATTTATAAGATCGGTGAAAGCAGCATAGTCACCGCGTATACCAATCATTTTCTTTAAATCAGAGTTTGATACTTTAATTAAAGGTACATTGCTCCAATTTTGAAAATCAAAATAAATACCCATAAATACCTGCATCGGTGTATATCCATCAATACTATTTTCACGGGATACTTTCCTAAGTATATCACTACTTAGAGTATATAAAGGTTCTGTTCTGCCCTTTTGATCCTGAACCAAGATTTTACCAAAATCACTGGCGATCTTCTTATCAACAACCAGTTTGCTATTTTGAGTTGTTAAGTTCTGAGCATTTACAGCAAAACTCGATGCTATTAAAAAGGTTAATACCAAGCCGGCTTTACCAGCAGTACTCTTAAAGAAATTCTTTGTTGCAGTTCTAAATGCCGATTTTTTATTAATCATTGAAAGAACGATAAATAAAAACAACATAAAATAACCAAAATAAGTTACCATCATTCCTGCAAAATCCTTATTTACGGATAATATAGTTCCTTTCTCATCTCGGTCGTATGATGACTGATAAAATCTCCAGCCCTTGTATTTTAAAATATGATTCATATATATTGAGTAAGGCATATTCACATTATCTTCAGAATCAAGTAAAATAACATTACTCTTGTAAGATGACGGGCTGCTGGATCCTGGATATCGATCCAATACAAAATCATCTAATTTTAGGCTAAAAGGAAGCTTAACTTCTAAGGAAGAGAATTTTACTTGAACCAAATGATTCCCATTTTCAAAAATAATTGAATTATTAAAACCCTGACCACGCCACAAATATAACTCAGTAGTTTTGTTTCCATAACCCAACTCAAAAACCAAAGCGCTTTTCCCGGTTATTTGCTTTTGTGCATCAACATTTACTGCCTTTAAAACACCTTTTTTTGTAGCTTTATTCAAAACAACCGTTAAACCAGAAATTTGATATATTTTCATATTCTCCAGAGTAACCAATGTATTTCTGTCATGCGAAACAGCTTGCTGACCAGCCATACTCATTTCATTGATGCCTAGTTTTGATTGTATTTTATATGAATCTCCATCGAACACAATATTTACATCAACAGAATCTTGTTTTACAAATCCAAATAATATACCTCTAATATTTTTTATTTCACCTTTTCTAAGAAGAACATTCTCCTGTCCCATTCTTCCCATAGATACTGCAAGAGAAACCATAGGTTCTCCTATAGGCACATCAATAATTGTTTGGCTTGCATTAGGTAAGAAATCCTTCAATTTTATGTTATATTCTACATCCTGAACTTCCGCAGATTTCTTATACTTCATCTTATTGGCTGAATTAATTTTCAGTTTCTTAGAATCCGAAAATAAATCTATACCTTTAGTATCAGATATACTAAAATTTAAGTAACTATCCCTTGATGTGCAGATATCCTGTGTCATTCCTTCGCGAATATGCATTACTCCTTCAAACCCAAGATACCGGGTTATTCCTGCCCCTATTATAATAAGGACAAAAGCCAAATGAAAAAGCAGAATACTAAGCTTTGCCTTCTTGTATAATTTAAACGTAAAAATCTGCCCTACTAGGTTTACAACCATGAGCAACATGATTAACTCAAACCATTTGGTATCATAAACCATTGCTTTAGCGGCCTCAGCCCCGAAATCGTTTTCATAAAAAGTAGCAAATGCCATCGACATGGCAAATACTATAAACAAAACTCCCATAAACCAGGGAGTGAATAAAAAGAGGTTTTTCTTTTTCATACTATCTATATTTAATATTTACTATCCCATATTAGAGATCATTTTAAGTTTGTCTTTGTTCAAAATTTCTATATTCGGGCACTTATCCTTGATAATATTATCTTCATTAAAATCCTTAAGGATACGAACAACACTCTCCTTTGCCATTCCTGAAAGCTCTCCCAACTCTTGTCTCGATAATAGTATGGTAAACTTATCAGACTCGTGTATTTCGTCAGCAAGATACAATAAAGTTGCAGCCAAACGTCCGTGCATCTTTTTTTGAGTATGGCTTAAGAAGCGATAAAAGGTTTGTAACGATTTTTCACTTACGTCCCTTAGATACCCTTCAGCAAACTTTCCGTTGGTATGCACAAATTCCTTTAAGACATCCATTTTTATAAAACAAGCCGTAACATCTGTTAATGCAGCTACAGAATAATGGTGTCTGTTATCAACATAGGTTCCTGGCCCAGCAATAAGTCGGCATTTTTTAGCAATCCCTATCATCATCCTTTTGTTATCATAACCTTCGATATACATTTTTGCCAATCCTTTTGTTAAAAAGACGGCGCTGGATAAAGGAGAACCTTGCTTAAATATTATTTCACCAGTCTTGAATTCGGCAATATGCCTGTTATCACACACTGTTTTAAGCTCTTCGTCGCTTAAATTATTGAAATTTTCCCATCGATGCTCGCAATCGATGCAACAAGAAACATTAGTATTATTTACCATAAATTAAAAAATCTAAAAATATATTTAAAGATACAAAAATCTTTTATATTTTGTTGATGTATGTCAATTATTATAGTGATGTTTTTTCTCTATTAGAATGATTATAATCATCTGTTAGTTCTATAACAATCAATCAAGGTTAATAGTAAATAAATACCTAAATATCTATCTTGGCAGTATCAAAAAATTCATTTTAATAAATATAAACGCTATGAAAAACTTAATTAAACTTTTTAGTATTGTCTTCTTATTTGGGGCAATTTTTATGTCTTGTGAAGGACCAGAAGGACCAGCTGGAACTAATGGTATTGACGGAATAGACGGTGAAGATGGAACAAATGGAACTGCAACATGTTTTGTTTGCCACGATGGTGAGAGCATTGAAACTATTCAAGCACAGTTCTATACTTCACAACACGCATTAGGCGATATCGCTGTTGACTATGCTGGCGGTAGAGGTTCTTGTGCAGAGTGTCACTCACATCAAGGTTTTGTAGAATGGGCTCTTACAGGTGATGTTGCAGAAGATTTTTCTGCTCCTGAAGCTTGGAAATGCTCAACTTGCCACACACTGCATACCGAGTTTGATGAAACTGACTGGGCATTCAGAGCTGACGACGCTATTACATTATCTGACGGATCAACTTTTGATGATGGTGCAAGTAATCTTTGTGCAAATTGCCACCAGGCACGTAGAGAAAGTGATTATTATGATTCTGCCACTGCTGCTTACACAGAAGACGAAGAATTTACAGATGATGATTACGCTGATATGGCTGCTGCTGCTGCTGCTATGGAAATAGCATGGGGACCTGCCGGAGAAGTAAAATATGACAACGGTGTTGATACCATTATCATTACTTTTGATGTGCCTACTACTCATGTTTATATTAGTAGTACACACGCCGGACCACACCATGGCCCACAAGCTAATATGTTTGCTGGTGCAAGTGCTGCTGGTGGTATAACCGGTTCTGCTTTCACAGCTCACGCTGCAGGTTGTACTGGTTGCCATATGGGATCAGATGCAAACCACAGTTTCATGCCACAGGAAGAAACTTGTACTGCATGCCACACTAGTGGAGTACCTGAAGATGACATGGATGCTGTTTATGACAGACTTGTTGCTCTTGCTGTTGAATTAGAAGCAGTTCACGCTATCCATATTGATTCTGAATGGGAAGATGGAGATCCATTATTTGGTTATGTTCATCCAGCTTTAGCTTCTATCCCAAGAGCTCAATTCGAAGCATTCTGGAATTTCATGTATATGGTTGAAGACAGAAGTTTAAGCGTACATAATCCTACATTCTATAGTGATATGCTTGATGCTGCTGAAGCTGCATTTGCAAAATAATACTAAATCTATTTATTAATAAAAAAGAGTTGTTTGGTTTATCTAAGCAACTCTTTTGCTTGTAAAATACTCTAACTATTAATATAAGTAAAGCGAAACTTAAAAGCTGATTGAAATAACCAGATCACCTTCTAAGTATAATACGAAAGTTGACTAAAATCATGCTAAAAATGGGATTTCGTCATGTATTAAAGTGATATTAACCAGTCGGCTTGTTTTAACATAAAAAAATATTAATATTGTATATTAAGTTGTAGAAATAAATTAAAGGAGAAAAACAATGAAAAAAAGTTTTTTATTAATTATTGGATTCATTTTATTATCTATTTCGGCTTGCGAATACAAATACATTGAGCCAGTAGTAATAGAGTTACCAGAAGATGAAGTAATTAGTTTTGTTGAACAAGTGGAGCCCATTTTCCAGGATAAGTGTGTTGGATGTCATGCATCAACCAATCCGGTACTTACCACCGGGAATGCTTACGATAATTTGATTAATGGAAATTATATCGATACTGTTGCTCCAACATCCAGTGCTTTATACGAGAAAGTAAATGAAGGACATCCTGGTGGCAGTAATGTATTCAATGCAACAGAATTAGCAATACTCTTGAAATGGATTCAAGAAGGCGCACAGAATAATTAACAATTAAATAAATTTAATAAAAAATATTAAATCTAAACTCATGAAAAAATACATTTTAAGTTCATTTGTGCTCTTATTGCTTGTTTTAACAAGCGCAGTAAGTTTTGCGCAGGAGGAAGAAGAAGAAAAAAAGAAAGATAAACCTGTTCGTGATCCTTATATGGCATCTGCTTTAATTGAAAATAAAACTATTGTAGGCGTATCAGCTAAAAGATTAGAGTTGATTATTCAACATAGAATGGGAAGTGTGGGAAATGGATTAACTGATTTATATGGTATTTATGGAGCTTCGAATATTAGAATGGGTCTTGAATACGGTATTACTGATAAATTAACCGTTGGAGTTGGTACTGAGAAAAACAATAAGTTAACCGATATTAATGGTAAATATTCAATCTTGGAACAAACAAGAAAAGGTTCAATGCCTTTGGCTGTATCGGTATACGGTAATGTAGCCATCGATTCAAGAGACGAAGAAGTATTTGGAACTGAATATGAATCAACAGATCGTTTTTCATATTTTTTCCAGGTGTTGGCTTCACGAAAATTTACTGATAGAATATCGATTATGTTAGCCCCTAGTTACTCTCATTTTAACTCGGTAGATTCTCTTTATCAGAATGACAAGATTGGACTTATGCTAGGTGGAAAAGTTACTATCTACAATTCAATTTCTGCTATTTTTGAATATCATCAACCATTTAGCATTAACCCAGTGCAAGATCACCAGGCCGATATTGAACCAGGTGCTGCAATTGGTTTTGAAATTGCTACAGCAACACATGCTTTCCAGATTTTCGCTGGAAATTATCAGCATTTAATGCCTCAGAAAAATTACGTTATGAATACCAATAAATTTGATAGCGACGGTATCGTAATTGGATTTAATGTGAATGTAAGGTTCTAATTAAGAATTTTCTAGATATTATATATGACCTCTGCTGTAGCAGAGGTTTTTTTATTTCTGTTTGCAACTAGTGTACTTAGGTAATTGTCATTTTAAATACCTGCATCCAGTCAAGTCATTACTTTGATCAGCAGTCGAATCTATTATTGATAGCTTGCTATATTGGTATTATTAAATAACCCTACTTCGAATATCACTATGCTGTTAAAATAAATTTTCACTTATCTGCACACCTAATATTAGCGCATATTATAACAATGATAAGCTTCATTCTTAGAAATTATTCAAAAGATTGCCGTATAACGTGCTTTATTAGTGAAAGAGTTTTTAGGAATATATAATATAAGGTATGCCTAAAAAAATACCAGGAAATATCCTGGTATTTTATATACAATCTAGAATCACTAATCTAAAATACTATCCAGTAACTAATGAATATATAATTAATGATACTAAAAGCAATCCAATTCCTAAGAACATAAATCCAACAAATTTAACCATTCTTAGTTTCCAAGGAGTAATTTCTTTTTCAATAATTACATCTTCTAATCGACCTGTTTTAACTAAATAATCATATTCTTTAGGTCTATCCTTCTTAAACTCCTCCAGAGGTGTTAATCCTGTGAAAATAACTGTATCCATCGGGAAAGATTCGGGTCGTAAATGTGTATTAAAGAAATGTATCGTAAAGATAAATCCTACAG
>PKTC01000446.1 GCA_002869305.1 Marinilabiliales bacterium | reverse complement strand
ATGGTTAATTCTGCTACTGCATGATTAGAATATCCTGCGGCATTTGAAACAATTATATTTCTCTTACGACATAAATCCATAGCAATATGATCTACCCCAGCAAAAGCGACAGAAATCATCTTAAGATTTTTGCACGAACTAATTATTTCTTCTGAAATTGGAAGATTGCTTAACACCAAAATTTCGGCATCTTTAGCTCTTTTAATTACCTCTTCTTCTTTTTCAGGTTTGGTGTCGTAAACTGTAAAACTATGCCCGAGATCTTTTAAATTGTTGCTAATTTGCTCCATTTCTTCTTTGCTAAGGCCAATGGGTTCTATAAGTGTAATCTTCATATTATTTTAATTTCCGATAAAAATAAACATAAAAAAGGGAGTTCAAAAACGAACTCCCTTGGTAATCTATTTGAATAAAGGTTATTGCTTAATTGAGAATCTTTTAAATTCAGTAATAGTTAAATCTTTATCTGCTTGCTTTAGATATTGATCCACTGTCATTTTGTTATCTTTAATGAAAGACTGACTTAATAAAGTATTTTCTTTGAAAAACTTACCTAATTTACCTTGAGCGATTTTGTCAACTAAATCAGCAGGTTTTCCTTCAGCTAAAGCTTGATTTCTACCAATCTCTAATTCTTTATCAATATCCTCTTGTGAAACCTGGTCTTTATTAAGAGCAACTGGGTCCATTGCAGCAACTTGCATAGCAATATCTTTACCAATCTGTTCTTCAACACCAGATTTGTTTAAGCCAACAAGGGTAGCTAATTTTTTATCGCTATGAATATATGCAGCAACTTGATCAGCCTCTACCTTATCAAAATATTTAAGATCTAATTTTTCGCCAATTACACCTGTTTGCTCAACGATTTTTTCAGCAACTTTCATTCCATCAATATCCATATTGTTAAGTGCCTCTAAATCAGCAGGTAGATTTTCTAATGCTAGATCCAAGATTTTTTCAGCTAAAGCTACGAAATCAGCATTCTTAGCAACGAAGTCGGTTTCACAATTCAATGAAATAATTGCTCCTTTCTTATCGCTAGATTTTGCTAAAACAACACCTTCGCTTGCTTCTCTATCAGAACGCTTATTAGCAACGGCCATTCCTTTTTCACGAATAATTTGTTGTGCTTTATCGAAATCTCCTTCAGCTTCAACTAATGCCTTTTTGCAATCCATCATTCCGGCACCAGTCATTTTTCTTAATTTATTTACTTCAGATGCAGTAATTTGAGCCATTTTCTTAATTTTTTACAGTTATTATTCTTTTGTTTCTTCGTCTTTAGCTTCTGCTTTTACCTCTTTTTTAGGTTCTTCTTTAACTTCTTCTTTAGCTTTTTCAGCTTTTACTTCAGTTTCTGCAGGAGCTTCCTCTTTTCTAGCACTGGTCTTTTTTGCATCAGCATGAGGCTTTTTATTTCCTTTCTTAGCATCTTTTGCATGACCTTCTTTTTCTTTCTCCATTTTTCTCTCTTCTAATCCTTCTTGAATAGCTGCTGTAACCTTATCTAAAAGTAAAGATATAGATTTAGAAGCGTCATCATTAGCTGGAATTGGAAAGTCGATTGGTGATGGATCTGAATTGGTATCAACAATAGCAAATAATGGGATGTTAAGTCTTTTTGCTTCTCTTACTGCAATGTGTTCTTTTGATACGTCAACAATAAACATAGCTGCAGGAAGTCTGGTCATATCAGAAATACTTCCTAACATTTTTTCTAGTTTTGCTCTTTGACGAGTAATTTGTAATTTTTCTCTTTTTGCAAGGTTGTTAAAAGTACCGTCTTTTTCCATTTTATCAATTGATGACATTCTTTTAACCGCTCTACGAATGGTAGGAAAGTTAGTTAGCATTCCTCCAGGCCAACGTTCTGTAACGTAAGGCATCTGAGTGCTTTTAACTTTTTCTGAAACGATATCTTTAGCTTGTTTTTTAGTCGCCACGAATAAGATCTTACGACCAGATTTTGCGATTTGTTTTAATGCATTACAAGCTTCATCTAATTTTGCTTCGGTTTTTTGTAAATCTATAATGTTAATTCCATTACGCTCCATGAAGATATAAGGAGCCATTGCAGGATTCCATTTTCTTTTCAAGTGTCCGAAATGAACACCTGCTTCTAATAATTCATTAAAATTTGTTCTTGACATCTAATTTAATTTTTTAACGTTTACATTCTTTTAACAGTCAATTGCTGAGTAGCTCCATGCAGGACGTCTCAACAATTTAGATACTAAACGGAATATTATCCAATGGAATATTATCCTATCGTTTACTAAATTGAAACTTCTTGCGCGCTTTTGGTTGACCGGGTTTTTTACGTTCAATAACTCTGGAATCACGAGTTAAGAATCCTGCTTTTTTCAAAGCATCCCTGTGTTCAGGATCTACTTCGATTAATGCTCTTGAAATTCCTAATCGTACCGCTTCAGCTTGACCTTTAATTCCACCACCAAAGATGTTAATTTTTAGATCAAATTTTCCTGCAACTTCAACTAACTCTAAAGGTTGCTTAACAATGTACTGAAGTGGTTTTGTTGGGAAAAATTCTTCCAATTCACGATTGTTAATGGTGATTTTTCCTTTTCCATCACTTAAATAAACCCGTGCAACAGCAGCTTTTCTTCTTCCTAAAGTATTTATTACTTCCATACTAATTATTTAATTGAGTTTAAATCTACTTTTTTTGGTTTTTGTGCTTCATGAGCATGCTCGTTGCCTTCATAAACATAAAGGTTTCTAAATAATTCTCTACCTAGACGATTTTTTGGTAGCATTCCTCTAACTGCCTTCTCGATAACATCATTTGGCTTTTTTGATAAAATTTCTTCGGGAGTTGTTATTCTTTGTCCTCCTGGATAACCTGAGTGACGAACATATTGTTTGTCAGTCATTTTGTTTCCTGTAAGTTTGATTTGGCTCGCATTGATAACTATTACGTTATCACCACAATCAACATGTGGAGTAAAAGAAGGTTTGTTTTTCCCCCTTAAAATTTTCGCAACTTTAGAAGCTAACCGGCCTAAAATTTCGTCTTTCGCGTCAACAAGAATCCATTCTTTTTGAACTGTTTCCTTGTTTGCTGATACTGTTTTGTAACTTAATGTATCCACTTTAAAAACTCCTAACTTTTTAATTAATACCTTAATACATTATTTTTCCTGTATTTTGCGGATTGCAAAAATACAATTATTTTTTATAAATCAAGAAAATTACCTATAAATAATTAGCTAATAACCTGACTTATAAATAATGATCGTTGGTAACTATAAATCATCTTAAATCGAGCGGCAAATATAATGAAATTTTGAATTGAACAACTATTAAAAGAAGATTTTCAGTTAAATAAGTACAATTCTTTATGTTGATATTCGTTTTTTTAATCTCACGTTTCTTTAACTATCTTTGACATGAAGGATTTGTAATAAATCATGACGATATTAAACATTACATTCAATCATAAAAAGCTTTATTATATTGGGCTTATTTTAACTGCTATTTGCTTGCCATTGTCTAAATTCGCATTAAGTGTTGTAATGGTTTCACTAATTTGCAATTGGATTTTGGAGCTTGAGTTTAAACGAAAATGGCTTGAAATAAAATCTAACAAATCAATACTAATTTTCGCTGGAGTTTTTGCTGTACATCTTATATGGTTAATAAATACAGACAATTATCCATTTGCATTTCATGATCTAGGAAATAAGGCCATTATTCTTTTGTATCCAATTATTATTGGTACATCAAAAAAGTTATCTCTTCAACAAATAAAGATAATTCTGATTTGGTTTACCCTAGCGGTGGTTTCATCTACTATAATAAGTACATTCATTTTATTTCAAATCATCGATTACCCAATCCAAAACATTCGTGATATTTCGCCTTTTATTTCTCACATACGATTAAGTTTACTAATTAATGTTTCCATTTTTTCACTAGGATATCTTGTAGTTTCAAATAAAATTAAGAACTCATCATTTGAGATTATTATTTATATAGTCTTCATAATTTGGTTAATCATATTCCTTTATTTATTGAAATCGTTAACCGGAATAATCGTTTTTATTGTTTTATTGTTTGCAGTATTAGCATTTTCTTCATTTAAAATTAGAGACCTTATAGCAAGGTTATTTCTTCAAGTATTCCTAGTTGCATTGTTTCTATTAATGACCACGTATATTACACATTCAATTTCACGGTTTTATTCGCGGGAAAAAATTGACTTCGAAAATTTAAAGGAATATACCGCAAACGGTAATATTTACAAGCACTACCCGGAAAGAGACCAGGTTGAAAATGGTAACTATGTTTGGATTAACATTTGTGAAACTGAATTAGAAAAAGAATGGAATAGAGCAAGTGTAATTTCATTTAAAGAAAAAGATATAAAAGGTCAAGAAATTCGGTATACCTTATTAAGGTATCTTACATCTAAAGGATATAAAAAAGATTCAGTGGGTATTTCCAAACTTACTTCACAAGACATTAGAAATATTGAAAATGGTTTGGCAAATTATATTTATGAAAATAAGTATGATATATATCCTCGGATTTATGATATCATATGGCAAATTGATGTTTATAGAAGAGGATATAATCCTGCAGGGAATTCAATTACAATGAGATTGGAACTTGCCAAAACCGGAATTGATATTATTAGAGAAAATTTTTGGTTTGGAGTAGGAACAGGTGATGTTCAAGATGCTTTTGATAAACAATACGAAATGGATGAAAGCAAATTGCCTTTTAAGTATCGATTGCGGGCTCACAATATGTATATCACGTTCTTTTTATCTTTTGGATTTATAGGATTTATTTTAATCTTTTATTTTATTTTCTATCCAGTGTTGAGGTTGAAAGGATATAGAAGCTATTTATTCACTGTGTTCTTCCTAATAGCTCTATTATCTTTTTTTAATGAAGATACTTTGGAGACTCAGATAGGTATTACATTTTTTTCTTATTTTTACTCGCTTTTTTTATTTGGAAATAAAATAAATTATCAAAACGCAGAGGATTCTGAGTAGCAAAAATGAGAACTTTATGCGCGAAGCTATAAAGCTTTCGATTCAGAATGTTGATGAAAATGGAGGACCATTTGGAGCAATAATTGTTAAGGATGGTGAAGTTATTGCCCGAGGAGTAAATAGAGTTACATCGAATAATGATCCTACGGCACATGCCGAGGTGAATGCAATACGCGAGGCTTCAGCTAGACTTGGGACATTTGATTTACAAGGTTGTGAAATATATTCTTCTTGTGAACCATGTCCTATGTGTCTTGGAGCAATTTATTGGGCTCGATTGGATAAATTGTATTTTGCGAATACAAAACAAGATGCTAAGGAAATTGATTTTGATGATTCTTTTATTTATGAAGAGTTAGAACTTTCTGTTCAAAACAGAAAAATACCTACCACACAAATTTTAAGGGATGAGGCCATTGAAGCTTTTAACAAAGGGCGAAATAAAACCGACAAAATTGAATATTAATGTCTCGACTAATACGAGAATTTTTTATCAGAGACGTATTAGATGTTGCACCAGATTTAATTGGAAAATACCTGGTACGAAATTTGATGAAAACCAAACAGAAAAATTTCTTATTACAGAAGTAGAAGCTTATCGTGGTGAGGAAGATTTAGCTTGTCATGCTAGTAAAGGAAGAACGCCTCGAACTGAAATCATGTTTCATGAAGGAGGACTCATATATGTGTACCTTATTTATGGAATGTATTGGATGTTGAATGTTGTCACAGCAAATGAAAATGTTCCACAAGCAGTTTTAATTAGAGGCATTCAAGGTTATGATGGACCTGGAAAATTAACCAGAAATCTACTAATCGACAAAACATTTTACGGAGAAGATTTAATTTCCAGCAGTAGATTATGGATTGAGAATGGAATACAAGCCTCCAAAGTTAAAATCAAAAGAACTCCTCGCATTGGAATTGATTATGCAGGAGAAATATATAAGAACAAACTATGGAGATTTATTTTAGATATTAATTAGAATTTTTTCAAAAAGAACTTCTCATTGAAAACAACTATTATTGCCCATGTGTAATCAGTAGTGCCTGCAGGTATATCATAGAAACCTTCAATTCGGATTCCCAGGTCAGTATTTTTAATTACTTCTTTATGATAACTTAATTTTGCTATTGCCAATTGTCGGATAGGCTCTTCCACATAAAATTTTGTTCGTGAATAAGATTCAAACAATGGATTTCCCAAAGGAGCGATATATTGCTCTCCATACCAGTACCCAAGGCTTAAATCAAAATAGTCATTCATAAGATCAAGCGTGGTGTAACTTGCTGTACCATCAATAAATAATTGTCTTTTTTGAGGTGATAGATCCTGATAATTGACAATATAACTTGATAAAATAAATTTCTTAATAAATTTTTGATTAACAAGTTTTGCAAGTTTAACTCCCGTTGCATTATTAAAAATCGTTGTCAGAGGTTCATCGTTATTACTATTAATTTGTCCTCCAATATGCTGTACAATATTTTGAAAAGGAATTAAAATCCGATAATTATCTTGATCAACAATTAAAAAATCCGAAGATAGACCAACGTTAAATTTTTCCTGGTAGGGATCGCCCTGTAGGATTTGTTGCTCCCAGTTGAGCCATAAGTCGGCAAAAATTCGATCACTTTTCCACAAGAATTGGATTCCATTTTCCACGTTTTTGTCTAAATATCTTTCAAATTCTAAAAGGGGCTCAATCATTCTGTGATTAACAGTACCATAAATATTGCCTAAAATTAAATCCAAATTCGGATAAATTTTATACTGAAAAGATAAAAGCAATCGTGCTTCAACCTCATTTTCACGCCCATAATAAGACAAAAAATTTCCTCCGGCACTCCATTTTATTTTTGAACTCGGGGAATAGACAAGCTTAGGAGCAATATTAAAACCCAGCAAAGTATATCCTTCAGCAATATCTCCAAAATATTCGTTGTTTTTAATGAAATTAGTATTGTCAATTTGAAGGTATAATATTCCAGTATCAGCCTGTTGAATTTGGTAATTCTCAATATAATATGAATTTTGTTCTTGCGATTGGGATTTTGCAAAAGCTACAAGACAAATAAAAAGGAATATGAAGAATTTCTTAAAATTCATATCTAATATTTATGTGACCGAAAATAAGAAAAAAGCCTTAAAAACACGTTTTAATAACGTGTTAAATTAAATATTGCACAAAATTTACCCTGTGATTTACCGTTATTTGTTTTAATTTAGAGCAATATTTTGACAAATCAATTTTACAAAAAAATGAAGAATTTTCGCTTTTTTAACATTGTTGTTGGCTGGATTACTTTTCTAACAGCTGCTGTTGTATATATATTAACTATAGAACCTACTGCTAGTTTTTGGGATTGCGGCGAATTTATAGCTTCGGCGTATAGATTGGAAGTTGGTCATCCTCCTGGAGCACCATTCTTCATGATTTTAGGTAGATTTTTTACATTGTTTTCAGGATCACCTGCAAATGCCGCTAGAATGGTAAATATTTTATCAGCATTAGCAAGCGCATTTACAATTTTATTCTTGTTTTGGACGATTACTCATTTTGTCCGTAAGATTGTTATTAAAGCTGACAAAGATTATAATCTAGGCAACATTATTACCATTATTGGAAGCGGTTTAGTTGGAGCATTAGCCTATACTTTCTCCGATACTTTTTGGTTTTCGGCTGCAGAAGCAGAAGTATATGCAACGTCATCTCTTTTTACTGCCGTTGTTTTTTGGGCCATTTTAAAGTGGGAAAACGAATGTGACAAGAAATATTCTAATCGCTGGATTATCTTAATTGCCTATCTGATTGGATTATCTATTGGTGTTCACCTATTAAATTTATTGGCTATTCCAGCTATTGTATTTGTTTATTACTTTAAAAAATATCCTGTTACCAAAAAAGGAGTTTTTTATGCTTTAGTAATTTCAGGAGTTTTATTAGGATCCATCATGTATATCCTAATTCCAGGAATTGTAAAAGTTGCTTCGTGGTTTGATTTGTTATTTGTGAATGGCTTTGGCTTACCATTTAATTCAGGAGCAATTTTTTATGTAGCTGTGTTAATAGCTTTAATTGTATGGGGAATAAAGTATACTGAGCGCAATGGCAAGATAGTATTTAATACAATTATTCTGGGTGTTACAGTTATTCTTATCGGTTATTCATCATATGCCATGATTGTGATCCGTTCTTCTGCAGATCCTCCGATGGACCAAAACAATCCGGATAACGTATTTGATTTACTGTATTATCTGAACCGTGAGCAATATGGCGATCGACCATTAATTTACGGACATACCTTTGATGCTCCAATGGTTGATAACAAGCAGACCAAACCGGTTTACATTAAGAAAGATGGAAGGTACGTAGTTGCTGATTATAAAATAGAAGTTGAATATGACAAACGTTTTACTACTTTATTTCCCAGGATGTATAGCCCTGATCAAAGTCATGTAAACGAATATAAAAAATGGACGAACCTTACCGGTGATGAAATCCCTGTTAATACAGGGAGAGGTCAGGCTGAAAAACGTATTAAACCATCCTTTGGAGATAATCTGGCATTCTTTTTTAAGTATCAGGTAGGGCATATGTATTTAAGATATTTTATGTGGAATTTTTCTGGTCGTCAGAATGATATTCAAGGACATGGGAATGTTTTAAAAGGCAACTGGATTAGCGGTATTTCTTTTATTGATGATGCAAGACTTGGCGATCAAAGCCAGGTTCCAGAGCATTTAAAAAATAATCCGGCACGCAATAAATATTATATGTTGCCACTAATTCTTGGATTAATTGGTCTGCTATTCCATTATAAAAAACACAAATACGATTTCATAATTGTACTAATGCTCTATATTCTTACAGGACTAGCTATTGTTGTTTACCTTAATCAATATCCATTGCAACCTCGCGAAAGGGATTACGCTTTTGCCGGATCATTCTATGCATTCTCCATTTGGTTAGGACTGGGTGTTGCAGGTTTAATAGATGCTTTAAGCAAGAAAGTGCCTAAAGTTGTTTCTGCTGTTTTGGTAACTGCAGTTACCTTAGTATTGGTACCTGGAATTATGGCATCGGAAAATTGGGATGACCACGATCGTTCTGGTCGTTATACTGCTCGCGACTTAGCGTATAATTATCTGAATTCCTGTGAAGAGAATGCCATATTATTTACCAATGGCGATAATGATACATTCCCGCTTTGGTATGCACAAGAAGTTGAAGGAATTAGAACGGACATTAAAGTTTGTAATTTAAGTTATTTAAGAGCTGCGTGGTACATTGATCAAATGAGCAGAAAATCTTATGAATCCGATCCACTACCATTTTCACTAACGCATGAAAAATACCATAAGGGGAATCGGGATATATTGCCTATTTATGATAGGATTGGCCAGGCAGTGGATGTGAAGGATGTTATGGATTTCATTGCAAGTGATGATCCTAAAACCAAAATTAAGTCTCCTTTTGTTGCTAATGAAACGCTTAATTATATTCCAACTAAGACCTTTAAGCTAGATATTAACGCAGACGATATAATAGAAAAAGGTATTGTAGGTGAAAAATACAGGGAAAGAATTGTAGATGAAATGGAATGGAGTTTTGGTCAGCGATATTTGTACAAAGACGGATTAATGTTGCTAGATATGTTAGCAACCAATAATTGGGAACGACCCATTTATTGGGCAATGACAGTGTCAAGCTCTAAGTACTTTAACCTTCAAAAGTACTTTAAAGTAGATGGATTAACATATCAATTGGTTCCTGTTGAATCTGGTTCAGAAAGATTCTACAGTGGGGAGGTTGATTCGGAAGTGATGTATGATAATATCATGAATAAATTCAGATGGGGTGGAATTGAGGAAAATGATATTTATTTCGATGAAGATAATATTAGAATGTTTTCTAACCTTCGAAGTAGTTTTGGTCGTTT
>PKTC01000120.1 GCA_002869305.1 Marinilabiliales bacterium | reverse complement strand
CACCTATAAATACGGAAAGTGATCAGTATTTTCCATCTGTAACAAAAAAAGGTACAATGTATTTTACTTCAGAGGATTCAATTACAAACGAAGAGTTTATTTATAGATCAAAATTGGTTGATGGTGTTTATCAGAAACAAGAGAAGCTTCCCGAAAATGTTAATATAGGATTGGTTAGATATAATGCATACATATCTTCTAATGAGGATTATATAATTGTACCCGGTTATATCAAAGAAGATACTTATGGTGGAACAGACTATTATATTGTTTTTAGAGATGAAAATGATAATTGGAGCAAACCAATGAACATGGGTAAGCCAGTAAGTAGTAAAAATCGTTGGGAATGGTCAGCATGCGTATCCCCAGATGGTAAATATATATTCTTTATGAGCGATGGATTAGATGAAAATCATGAAGTTTCAGATCCAATTACTATGAAAGATTATGAAAAGTTACATAATTTACCTCAAAATGGATTATCTGATATCTATTGGGCAAAGACAGATTTTATTAAGGAATTAAGAAAACGAGCTGAATTTTAAGATCATATTAATGATACCAGAAGTCAACAGCATTTATTTGTTGTTGACTTTTTAATTTTCGCAGAATCTTGCAATGACAGTATACGCTTTTTGTAATCCTAATTCCCCAGAAACACTCATATCCATGCATCCATTTTCCGATTGCTTCAGATAAATATATGTTAATCCTCGGTTATAATAAGCTTCCGCGAATATGGGTTCCAGCTTAATAACTGCATTATATAATTCTATAGCCTTTTGATAATCACGTGTCTTGACATAAGTATTGGCTAAATTATAGGTTGCAAAAACAAATTCTGGAGCTAAGCTCAATGCTCTCATATAATCTTCAATAACCAAGTTGTAATCTTGAATACTTTCGTAAGACTTAATGGTACTCACATTATTACCAAGCGGATTTATTAAGATGACCTCGTTTTCTTGCTCAAGTTGTTTCATGTAATCAATCATTTCTGATCGAACGTTAGCCCTGCAGTAATAAACCATGAAATTTTTAGGATCCTTTTTAACCGCTAAGTCAAGATCAGAGAGTGCTCCATTGTAATTTCTGTTCAAGGTTTTATAGACGCTACTCTGAATAACATTGTTAATCTGGTTATTCGTTTTTATATATTCTTCATCAAGTTTACTAATTTCTGCATTAATAAAATCTGAATCAAAAACTTTATCAATCTCATTTTCTATTATTAGTCCTCTTTCAAATAAGTTTCCTTTCAACCGCTCTAATGATTCATACAATACAACCAAGCGATTAAAATACCTGCTATTAGTTTCTCCGAATACTAACCTGTAGTTATTTTCAAGTATGATTCTTTCGTTAAACTTTGGATTGTTATAGAATCTACTACTTGATTTTAATGTGATTAAACTTTTATAATTTTCAGCTGTATCTGAGTAACTTACGTATGAGTTTTGATTTTGTTTAACGTTATCTATAATTCTGTCAGCCATTTCTCTATCCGATATGGCTCCATTTATATCGTTTAGTCTTTGCCTAACCACAGATCGATTAATATATGCTTTGGCAAAGTCAGGGTATATTTCTATTGCTTGTGTAAAATCAATAAATGCACCTTGCAGATCATTCATTTCCAGCTTAATAGATCCTCGATTAAAGTACGAAAGTATATTTTGAGGATTTAATTGTATCACTTTATCTAAATCCTTTATTGCCTCTTTGCTTCTGCCGCTTTCGTTTTTAATTAATGCCCTGTTAAATAAAGCCATTGAATTGTCAGGTTCAATTTGTATAGCTGTATCTAAATCTAATATAGAGGCTTCTTTATTTGTTAGATGATATTTTGAGATTGATCTATTAATATAAGCTCCTGCATTTAGTGGGTCTAGTTCAATAACTTTTGTAAAGTTACTAATTGCTTTATCGTACTTATTCCATTCCGAATATAGAATTCCTTTGTTCATATAAACATCTAAATATTCAGGATCTATTTTAAGGGCAATTTCATAATCCGATAATGCACCAAGAGTATCCTCAAGAAAATTTTTAGCTAATCCGCGATAGAAGTATGCTCTTTTGTTCTTTTTTGTAATTTCTAGCGATTTATTAAAGTCATTAACTGCTTGCTTGTATTGATTGACTTTTATTTTACAAAAACCACGAGCAACATAAAAATCTGGTTCAATTGCATTTAGCTTTATGGCAGCACTAAAGTCATTTATTGCCAGATAATATTTTTTAAGGTTAATACGTGTATAACCTCTATATCGATATGCATCAGTATAATTCGGTTTATACTCAATCGCTTTATTATAGTCTTGTTCGGCACCCAGATAGTCTACCAAATTATATTTTGCTATTCCCCTCATAAAATACGGATCAGCAAGTTCTGGTTTAACTTTTATAACAACATTAAAAGATTCAATTGCATCATTAAATTTTTCTGCAAATAACTGTGCACGTCCTCTACTAATGTAATAGTTAGTATTGAGTTGTGCGCTAACATGAAACGTTATAAAAACAAAAATTAATAAAGTAGATTTTTTCATCAAATTGTTAAGAGGTAAAAATAAGATTTAATATTCGAGTTAGTTCTTTTTCATCAACTTCATCGAACTGATTGTACTCGTTACTATCAATGTCTAGAACACCAAAAATATTTCCTTCATGATCTTTCACAGGTATTACTATTTCTGATTTTGATCTGGAATCACAGGCAATGTGACCAGGAAATTTCTCTACATCAGCAACTATGATTGCTTTCTTTTCATTGATTCCAGCCCAACAAACACCGGTATTTTTGGCAAGCTCCTGGCATGCTACCGGCCCCTGATACTGACCAACAATTAGTTTTTCTTGTTTTAAAAAATAATATCCGGTCCAGAAGAAATGCTCCATTTTATTATGTAACACAGCAATAATTGAAGACATCCTTGCATAAGGATCGTTTGTTTTAGGTAATAGTTCTTCTAATTGCTTATAAATTCTTTCGTATCTGCCTTGCTTTTTCTTTTTATCCATTCTTCATTATTTTAATTATCAAAAGTAATAAAATTAAATATTCCGAAAAGTTAAAATATTAAACATCTGCATAGGCAAATTGTTAATTAAACTTAATTTAACTTTGCATGTCTATAAGGCATTAAAAAATTCCAATGCAGCTAAAAGCAATTAATAATCTTAATGAAAAAGAGCTTCGCACTTTTTACCTTCACGTAACTTTCTCTATTATAGATGGTATGATAAGGGCAGCTTTGTTGTTAAATGAGTATGTCTTTATTAAAAGTTTAAATGGAACCAGTTATCAGATAAGTTTTCTGTTTCAATCGAGTGTGATCGTAATATTACTTTCTGTTTTATTTAATGAGATGATAAACAGAACAAAACGAAAAAGAAAATTGCTACGCAGAGCAGGTTTTCTTACACACTTACCTTTATTGTTATTGATATTTTTCCCAAAGAATCCGGAATTATATACTGTGAATTCTATTTATCATTATTTATTTTTATTTGTATTCTTTACCTATTATTTATCGTACCCAATTGTTTTGCCAACCATAAATTTGTTTCTAAAGAATGCTTATTCAAAAGATAATTTTGGGAAACTTTATGGAATATCTTCATCGGTAAGGCAAATTATCATGATGGTTACTTTCTTTGTTCTAGGAATATTACTTGATATTAATGCATTTTCGTTTACATGGTTCTTTCCCTTATTAGGATTTCTAGGCATATTAAGTATTATAGCTATTTCATGGATTGAATTTGTTCCAAAGGAAGTTCCAGAAATTTCGCAAGGAATTATAGAAGCCATTGTTGGATCATTTAAAAAGATGATAACTATTTTAAAAACGAATAAAGCATATTTCGATTTTCAACTAGCGTATTTGTTTTATGGATTTGGCTTTATGAGTACAAGATCTGTTATCAATATCTATTTTGATAAAGCACTTGCATTAAATTACTCAAGTGTAGCTTTCTATCAAAATGCTTATAACATAATGGCAATTATTCTTTTACCAATATTTGGTAAAATAATTGGCAGAATAGATCCTCGCAGGTTTACAATAATTCCTTTTGTTTCAATGGCTGCTTATATTCTATTCGTAGGCTTAACTGAATTTTTCCCGTTACATTATGAAATATGGAATTTAGAAATTTATATAACCTTAGTTATATCAACCATATGCTACGGATTCTTTTTTTCAACCATGCTACTATCTTGGAATATTGGATCATCTTATTTTGGCACCAATGAAGAGGCTGGAGATTATCAATCAATACATTTGTTTGCAACAGGATTAAGAGGTACTGCTGCTCCAATTATGGGCATAGCATTGTATGAGTTATTAGGATTTTCTATGACGTTTGGAGCTGCTATTTTATCATTATTATTAGGCGTTTATATTTTAAATTGGTCTTATAAAAAAAGATTAGTTTCTAAAATTTAGTTAGTAATTCTTAGATTTTATATTTTTAATTCTAAATTCAAAATAATTTTTTATGAAAATGTTTATAATTATCACCTCATTGCTGACCATATTAAATTCTTGTTCGCAGAAAACGAAAGTTGATTTAATTATTACAAATGCAAAAATTTATACAGTAGATGAAAATTTTAGTTATGCTGAAAGTTTTGCTATAAAAGATGGAAAATTTATTGCTATTGGATCAACAAAACAGATTCTATCAAAATATACTTCAGCTTATTTAAAAGATTTATCTGGTCAATATATTTATCCTGGATTTATTGATGCGCATGCACATTTCTACGGCTACTGTATGACTCTTCTGCAAGCAGATTTGCGTGGCACAAGATCATTCGAAGAAATATTGAAAGCGATAAAAATACATGATAAAAAATATAATTCAGAATGGGTCCTTGGCAGAAGTTGGGATCAGAATGATTGGGAGTTTAAAGAATTTCCTACAAAAGAAAAATTAGATGAGCTATTTCCAAATAAACCGGTTTATTTAAAACGTGTTGATGGTCATGCTGCAATTGTAAATTCTAAAGCCTTGAAATTAGCTGGTATTACAGCAGAAACCAAAGTAAATGGAGGGAAAATTTATGTGAAGAATGGTGAGCCTACTGGTGTATTAATTGACAACGCGATGTCGCTAGTTAGTACATTAATTCCTGATCCAGATAAGGAAACTGCAATTAAGGCTTTGAAACAGGGAGAAAAAAATTGTTTTAATGTTGGCCTTACATCGGTATGTGATGCCGGACTATATAAAAAAGAGGTTTTATTACTTGATTCTTTGCAAAAGGAAGGAGAAATGCATATAAGGATATATGCCATGCTCGAACCAAACAAGGATAACATAAATTATTTTGTTAAGAACGGTGTTTATAAAACGGATAATTTAAATGTACGATCTATAAAGTTATACGCTGATGGTGCTTTAGGTTCGCGAGGAGCAAGCTTGATTGAACCTTATTCAGATGATCCTGGAAATAACGGATTAATAATTGAGCAATTCAATTTCTATCATGAAATGTGCAAATTAGCCTTTGAAAATAATTACCAAATTAATACACATGCCATTGGGGATAATGCAAATCGTTTAATGCTTGATATTTACTCGGAATATTTAAAAGGACCAAACGATAAGCGTTGGAGAATAGAACACGCGCAGGTTATACATCCTGATGATGTTGAAAAATTTGGTGATTTTAATATTATTCCTGCGATTCAATCAACCCATTGTACTTCGGATATGTACTGGGCAGATGAAAGATTGGGAGATAGAATTAAAAATGCATATATATATAAGGTATTGTTAGATCAAAATGGATGGATTCCCAATGGAACCGATTTTCCAGTTGAAAAGATTGATCCCTTATTAACTTTCTTTGCTTCTGTTGCTCGAAAAGATTTACATGGATATCCAAAGGAGGGATTTCAGAAGGAAAATGCTTTATCAAGATTAGAAACACTAAAGTCTATGACTATTTGGGCGGCAAAAGCTGCATTTGAAGAAAACGAAAAAGGAAGTATTGAAGAAGGGAAATTTGCCGATTTTATTGTTCTTGATGAAGATATTATGGAAATTCCCGAAGATGAGATTCCATATGTTCAGATTTTAGAAACCTATGTAAATGGTAAAAAAGTGCATTGAATTATTGATCAATTTTCTTAATAATTTTTTCTAGGTATCTGGATTTTACTTGCTTGCTGGCCATTATTTGCTTAACTGGAGGAAGCTTAAGTACAACTCCTAGTACGGCAGCTAACGCTCTGTGACTAAAAAGTACTCGATTATCAAAGATTAAGTTTTGAAATTTGCCTCTTTCTATAGCCATAACAACCGCTTTGTGAGTTCCATTTATGGGAGTTATTACTCTTTCCTTACGAGATATTAAGATCAAACTATCTTGATTACAGACTCGAACACAAACTCCACAACCCAAGCATAAGTCTTCATCAATTTTTGCAATTTTTTTCTTGTCAACTTCAGATTCACAAATAGAAATTACATCTACTGGGCACTTGTTATCACATAATCCACAACCATTGCAACTTTCAGAATTAACTTCAGGAATAAAATTACTGGTATGGACCGGATGTAATACCGCAAATCGTTTCGTTGCTAGTAATGCCTCGCAGCAACAACCACAGCAATTGCATATAAAACTTACATCTTCGCGAACATTTTCACCAAATTGAACTAAATTATTTTCGTATGCCTGATCTAAAAGTTCCATGCATTCACTTTTTTCAATGCTTCGTGCATGTCCATGCCTGGTCAGCGATGAGGCAACCGAGTTAAAAGTCATACAAATATCCATCGGGGCATCACAATTTTTTCCTACATGCTCCATTTTATGACGGCAATAACAAATACCAACTCCAATATGCGAAGCAGTTTTTATAATTTCAGTAGCTTTTTTATAATCCAAAACATGAATTGCATTTTCGTTTGATAAAACGGATTCATTAACAAATACTCTACCAATTTGAGTTTCACCTTGAGTAAATAAGCTTTTAATGAAATCTTCTTCAACATTCATGTATTCATAAAATAGCTCACTTAAAACTTTCTGATCAAGATCTTTTCTTATGCGCATCAATGAAAACTCAAAAAAACCAGCCATTGGAGGTGGAAGTACATATTCCATTTCTCCATTTTGCTCTATATCAATAAGTATAGCACGGCTAGCCAAATCATTCAGTATATTCTGTGTTTTTACTAAATCAAGCTTCCAGATTTTACCGGCTTTCTTTACAGTAAATGGTTTGATTGGTAATAAGGCAACTAGCTTTGCTTCTTTTTCACTGAAAAGCATCTTTAATATTTTAAATAGCAATTCGGAAGGTGGAGCACCTTGTGGATATTTATTAATACGCTCGCTTAATTTTTCGTACGATGATTTTATGGTATGATGAGCCATTTCAAATAATTATGATCATGTTTATCAAAAATAAAAATTCTTTTTTAAATCAGATATATCCATCGGTTTTTATATTTTTGCAGCCTCGAATAATAATAAAAAATAATGGGGATTAAAGAAGAGATAAAGCGCAGAAGAACTTTTGGAATAGTTAGTCATCCAGATGCAGGAAAAACAACTTTAACCGAAAAACTTTTACTTTTTGGTGGTGCAATCCATGTGGCAGGAGCTGTAAAAAGTAATAAAATTAAGAAAACAGCAACTTCGGACTTTATGGAGATCGAGCGTCAGCGTGGTATTTCTGTTGCTACTTCTGTAATGGGATTTGAGTATAAAGGGAAAAAGATTAATATATTAGATACTCCTGGTCACCAGGATTTTGCAGAAGATACTTTTCGAACATTAACCGCTGTTGATAGCGTTATCATCGTTATAGATTCAGCAAAAGGAGTAGAACCTCAAACACGAAAACTAATGGAGGTTTGTAGAATGCGCAAAACTCCTGTCATGGTATTTATTAATAAACTAGATAGAAGTGGAAAAGATCCATTTGAGTTGTTAGATGAAATTGAAAACGAATTAAAGATTCATGTAAGACCCTTAAGTTGGCCTATTAGTAATGGGCCAACTTTTAAAGGAGTTTATAATATTTATGAAGAAAAGCTAAATCTTTTTAGTGGCGAAACCAAGCAAACAATTGAAGATATCATTGAATTAAAAGATATTAATAATCCTGAATTAGAAGGTTATATTGGTGATCAATATGCAAAAAACTTGCGTGAATAATTGGAACTTATATCAGGCGTTTATCCTACGTTTGAAGTAAATGATTATTTATCTGCAGATCTAGCACCTGTTTTTTTCGGTAGTGCATTAAACAATTTTGGAGTTCAGGAATTACTGGATTGTTTTATAAATATAGCCCCACATCCAAGACCTGTTACTGCTGATGAAAGAGTTATTGATACTTTTGAAAATAAGTTTTCAGGTTTCATTTTTAAAATTCATGCTAATATGGATCCCAATCATAGAGATCGGTTGGCATTTGTAAAGATATGTTCGGGAAGTTTTAAACGTAATACAAATTATTTACATGTACGGGCAGGTAAAAAAATGAAATTTCCTTCGCCGACAGCATTTATGGCAGAAAAGAAGTCAATTGTGGAAGAAGCATTTCCTGGAGATATTGTTGGTATTCACGATACAGGTAACTTCAAGATCGGAGATACATTAACCGAAGGAGAGTTGGTAAATTTTAAAGGTTTACCTAGTTTCTCACCTGAAATGTTCAGGTATGTTGAAAATGCAGATCCAATGAAATACAAGCAATTGGCAAAAGGTATTGATCAATTAATGGATGAGGGTGTAGCTCAGTTATTTACAAATAAATTTAATGGCCGCAAGATAATTGGAACAGTAGGTCAACTACAGTTTGATGTTATACAGTTTCGTTTAGAACACGAATATGGAGCTAAATGTAAATATGAATCTATTCAGATGCATAAAGCTTGTTGGATAGAAGCTCAAGATAAAGCACAATTAGAAGACTTTCAAAAAAGAAAGTTTGCATCTTTAGCTATTGATAAGCATGGGAGAGAGGTATTTATGGCAGATTCTTCTTATTCCTTGCAAATGGCCCAAGAAAAATTTGATAAAATAAAGTTTCATTTTACATCAGAATTTTAAATTCCGATTAAACCATTTTAAGATATCATAGTCTTTTTTGTGGGAATTTTAAATTTATTACCGTGAGGAAAGTATTAATTTTATTTTTATTAGTTTTTTTAGTGATAAATACTGCAAAATCACTAAATAATGATAAGCGTTCAGTTGAAGCAGTAAAAGTTACAGAAAATCCAAAAATTGATGGTTTGCTTAATGAGGCAGTGTGGGAAAAAGCTGCTATAGCAAAAGATTTTTTTCAGTATGAACCATATAACGGTAAGTAGCCTTCATTACCTACCGAAGTTAAAATTCTATACACAGATCAGGCAATATATTTTGGTGCAATAATGTACGATAACAATCCGGATAGTATAATTAAAGATTTAGGAGTTAGAGATGAGTTTACTCATATGAATTCAGATCTTTTTACCGTACTTATTAGTACATTTAATGATGGTGTCAACGCAGTTGAATTTATGGTGTCTGCATCCGGAGTGCAGTCTGATGGCAAACATAATGGGAATCATGGAGATCCTAATTGGGATGGTGTATGGCAAAGTGAAGTGAATATTACAGATAATGCGTGGATTGTTGAAATGAGGATTCCATATTCAGCATTACGATTCTCTAAAGAAGAATCGCAAACCTGGGGAATTCACTTTTTTAGACAAATACGAAGATATAGGGAATGGAGTACCTGGAACTTTGCGGATAATAATGTTCAGGGATTCATTAACCAAATGGGAGAGATAAATGGAATAAATGATATTGAACCACCTTTACGCTTATCAGTTACGCCATATGTTTCAGCATATTTAGAAAATGATGGTGATGACAATTCCTGGGGAAATGATTTTAATGCAGGCATGGACTTAAAATGGGGAATTAGTCAGAGTTTCACTCTAGATATGATTTTAATTCCTGATTTCGGACAAGTGCAATCGGACGATGAGATTTT
>PKTC01000273.1 GCA_002869305.1 Marinilabiliales bacterium | reverse complement strand
ATAAGCATCAACTTCTGGTAATTCTAAAGGAAGATCTTCTTTTTTGACAGGATAAGGAATACCATCTTTGAAATAAACTGGAAAAGGTTCTCCCCAATATCTCTGGCGACTAAAAATAGCATCTCGTAATCGGAAATTCACCTTCCGTTTCCCAATACCTTTTTCTTCGATAAACTGGATCGTTTTTTCTATAGCTTCAATTACATCCAACTCGTTAATAAATCCAGAATTAATCATTATACCTTCTTTACCATCATATGAATCTTCCCATGTTGCTGGGTCTGTTGGTTGCTCCTCTTTTTTTACTACAACCTGAATAATGGGTAGATCGAAATGTCGAGCAAATTTAAAATCTCTGCTATCATGCCCAGGCACAGCCATAATTGCTCCCGTTCCATATCCCATTAATACGTAATCACTAATATAGATTGGAATTTCCTGATTTGTTAAGGGATTTATAGCATGGGCACCTGTAAACTGACCACTAACTGTTTTAGCATCTGCTAACCTTTCTCTTTCAGAGCGTTTCTTGGTTTCTTTAATATAATAATCAACTTTATCCTTAAATTCTGGGTGTGTGATTTTCTCAACTAACTCACTTTCTGGGGCAAGAACTATAAATGTAACTCCCCAACTTGTATCTGGGCGAGTTGTAAAAATATCCATTTCTAAATCATGGCCTTTTACCTTAAATTTCATTTCTGCACCTTCAGAGCGTCCTATCCAATTTCTTTGGATTTCCTTTAAAGAATCTGTCCATTCCAATTTTTCCAAGTCATTTAGAAGACGTTCTGCATATGCAGAGATTCTTAAGGACCACTGTTTCATCTTTTGCTGCACAACCGGGAAACCACCTCTTACAGAAAATCCTTCTTTTACCTCGTCATTTGCTAGAACAGTTCCCAACTCTGGGCACCAGTTTACCATCGTATCAGCCAAATATGCCAAACGATAGTTTAATAGTATTTTTTGTTGCTCTTTTTCTGATTTATTTTTCCATTCTTCTGACGAAAAAATCGGAGTTTCATCACAAGTAGCATTAATATTTTTATTTCCTTCTTTAACAAAAGTTTCTATCAATTCAGAAACTGGTTCAGCTTTCTGATTTTCTTTGTTGTACCAATGCTCAAACAACTCAATAAATACCCACTGAGTCCATTTGTAGTATTCTGGATTACTTGTTCTGATTTCACGATCCCAATCGTATGAAAATCCAATCTTTACTAACTGTTCTTTATATCTTTTTATATTTTTATCGGTAGTTATCGCTGGATGCTGACCTGTTTGAATTGCATATTGCTCTGCAGGCAATCCAAAGGCATCGTACCCCATTGGATGTAATACGTTAAATCCCTTCAGTCTTTTATATCTGGAATAAATATCTGAAGCAATATACCCTAATGGATGACCAACATGCAATCCCGCTCCAGAAGGATAAGGAAACATATCTAAAACATAGTATTTAGGTTTATTGCTATCAATTTCAGCTTTAAATGTTTTATTATTATCCCAAATCTCTTGCCACTTCTGTTCTATTTCTCTGAAATTATATTCCATAATATTTGATCATTAAAAGATTAAATTTTCAAACTGCGAAATTAGAAAAAGTTTATCAAATAATGCCCATCAGATTTAATTAATAAATTAAATGTACTCCATTAAAAACGCAAGTTGTAAATTATTTTTATAAATTTGCACCACAATATTTGGCCCAGTAGTTCAATGGATAGAATATCAGATTTCGGCTCTGAGGGTTGGGGGTTCGAGTCCTCCCTGGGTCACAAAAGAAAAAGGTTGGAAATTTCCAACCTTTTCTATTTATATCAATATTCTTATTGGACTAAAAACAATTTTATGAGCGATGATCCCAACTGGTTATCCTGATAATGAATTAAAATATCGTAAAAGCCTGTTTTTGTGCACTTAAACATAAACTTCTCATAATACTTTCCATTCACATAATTTGTAGCTACTACTTTATCATTCTCAAGAATCTCTACAACTGCTACTCCTGGGAAATCACCAATATGATTTAAAACTGTAAATTTATATAAGGAATTTTTATTCAATGTTATGGTGAGAAAATATTCGTTTTCGTATTGATTTGCACTTAATTTTTTGAGCTCAAACTGAAATTCTTTTATAAATATGTCCTTTTGTGCAAACGAATTATTAGTTATCAGCAGTAACAAGACGATTGTAATGAATAGATAAAGAATCTTTTTCATAGCAGTTATATTATTGACAAAGATAGAAAATCTTCTACTTTGTTATACATTATCCTTTTATATCACTAAGATAATTAATACAAATATAAGTTTTATTACAAAATGTTTAAACTTTTAGTATACTAAATTAAAATATACAAAAAAAGGAGGTGAATGATTCACCTCCTTTTAATTCATAAAAATATATTTTATTCAATTACTTCAACTTTTCTGGTTGAGTAATTGATCTTAAGAGCACTTGCCTTACGTAACTCCTGTTTAACATCAACAACAATTCCCATTTTTGTTTCTTCATCAACTTTTAATGAAACTGTCATTAAAGGACGTTCATTTTCGTCCATTTTTTCTCGTTCAGCAGTAACGTAATCTCTAATATCGCCTACTTTTGCAAAAGCATCGTTAAGCTGTATTCTAGGTTCTGTTCCATACATAGACTGAAAAGTTCTTTTTGGTTTACCAATATTGATATAACTAACCAAAGATTTTCTTTCCAGTTTTTTTACTTCTGTTGCGCCAGGTAAATGTTGATCGATTTTTAATGTTGTTTCTCTCATTACGGTACTAACCATAAAAAAGAATAATAACATAAAAACGATATCTGGTAACGAAGCAGTTGAAATTGCAGGCATTCCACCTTTTCCTTTTCGTTGAAATTTAGCCATACTAGTTTCCTCCTCCGATATTTTTAGGTTCAGCTTCAGAAATAATTTGTGGATAATACTCTTTTATAGCGTCCTTTTTATCTTCAAGAAGATCTTCGTAATGTTGACCAAATTCTCGCATAGAAACCTCTTCACGGACTTCATTATATGCTGCAATTAGTTCATTTTGAACTTTTATATACATACCATATGAAGTTCCTCGGTCGTTCTGCAAAGAAATTATACCTTTCGAAACCATTCTTTCACCAAGAAAATCAATTTCTACTGGTCTTTTCTCTGGTAAATTAACCTTATCTTGAGGATTCACTATAAATTCTTTAGCAGCTTCTCTAATGTCTCGAACATTCATTTGTCGTCCTTCAACCAAAATTTGGTCGTTAGAGTTTATTAAGACAACGTAAACGTTTCTTTCCTTAATCTGATCGTCATTTTCTACAGCATCTGGGTTATATGGAGGCATTTGTCTGGATAAACCAGTGTCAATGTCCATAGTTGTAGCAACTAAGAAGAAGATCAACAAAAGGAAAGCTATATCTGCCATAGAACCACCATTAATTTCGGGAGTCTTTCTTGCCATAACTTTTGTTTTAGTTAAATGTTTGGGCAAGGTCTATCGACCTTGCCTGAAATACTATTTAAAAATCTTAGATGCTTCAGTATATACCATAGAGCCAATAGCGATAACGGCCAAAATATATATCGAATTTATCATCATTCCAGCGTACTTTACAGTAGATGGAGTGTCAAATTTAACCAATTCTGGTTTGGTAATTCCTAATAAATCGCTTGATGATAAAACATAAGCTATTGCAAGAACAACAACTAATGCAACTATTCCTAATAATCCCTTTTTTGCATTTTTAGGGTTTGTTATCATTTGAACGATAGGAAAAATCACAGTAAATCCAACAGCTAATCCGGTTAAAATATAAGCCCAAATGATAAGTACATTCGTAAATTTGGGATATGTTTCAATTTTTCCGCCAGCTGCTAATTCAATTGTATCCTTTCCTCCTGCATAATAAAATAATGTTATTAAAGCAGAAATTGAAAAAAGTACAATTAATACTATCCTTAATATCTTACTCATAATTAATTATTTTTTAAGGTTGTATTTTACTAATATATCTATTAACGAAATTGAAGCATCTTCCATGTCATTAACAATGCTATCAATTTTTGAAATGATATAATTATAAAATACTTGTAAAATAACCGCTACGATTAGACCACCTACTGTGGTAAGTAATGCTACTTTAATACCACCGGCAACTAATGAAGGAGATATATCACCAGCAGCTTCGATAGAGTCGAATGCACCAATCATACCAATTACAGTACCCATGAAACCTAACATAGGAGCAGTTGCAATAAATAATGATATCCATGTAATTCCTTTTTCTAATAGACCCATTTGAACAGATCCGTAAGCAACTACTGATTTTTCTACAACTTCAATTCCTTCTTCCATTCTGTCTAATCCCTGGTAGAAAATACTAGCAACCGGACCTCTTGTGTTACGACATACTTCTTTTGCAGCCTCAACACCACCTTGATTTAAAGCTTCTTCAACAGCTATTAAAAGCTTGTTTGTGTTTGTTGATGCAAGATTTAAATAAATAATTCTTTCGATAGCAATTGCTAAACCTAAAATTAAACAAAGAAGAACAATACCCATAAATCCAGGTCCACCTTCAATAAACTTAATTTTAATTTGTTTGTGTAATGTTGGTCCTTCAACATCAGCAATAACATCTTCAACAACTTCTTCAGCAACAGCTGTAGTGTCTTCCATAACTTCTTCCATTTCCATAGAATCAGTTTGTTCAACAGTCATTTCATCAGTTGTTTCATCTTGAGCAACTGTGGTGAATGACGCTCCTAAAGTAAGCATCCCAAAAACTGCTATAAATGCAAATAATTTTTTCATGGTTTGTTTTCTGTTTAAATTATTAACGATTTTTATGTTTGTAAAATTATTAAAAAATTCACTAATTAAAAATTATTGCGGAGAAAGAGGGATTCGAACCCCCGATACCCTTGTGAGGTATACACACTTTCCAGGCGTGCGCCTTCGACCACTCGGCCATTTCTCCAATTACACATCGCCCCGATTTAGGGGCACAAAATACAAAAAAATAAGCAAATTCAAATAATTTATTTTGTTATTTCACCGCTAACCGATTGATTTAACATTAATTTATTCGTATTTACATCATACTTTTTGCCCAATATATACATAAGCTTTGCAACAGCAGCTTCAGTTGTAATATCATAACCACTTAATACTCCCAGTTTTTGTAATTCGTTACCAGTTTCATATTTGGTCATATCAACACTACCCGCAGAACACTGCGTTACATTTAAAATTATTATATCTTTATTTACGGCTTTTTTTAATTCATCGAGAAACCATTTTTCGGTAGGAGCATTTCCTGCTCCATAAGTTTCAAGAATAATTGCTTTTAGACCTTTTATATTTAAAATAGCATTCATCACTTGTTGGCTAATTCCGGGAAATATTTTAAGAATAGCAATATTTGTATCTAAATCGGTATGAACTAAAAGCTCCTTTTTAGATGTAGCATAATGAATAGCTCCGTAATTAAATTTAAGGTTTATACCTGCTTCAGCCAGGTTAGGATAATTTGGTGATTCGAAAGCGTTAAAATGCTCCGAATTATATTTTGTGGTTCTATTGCCACGCATCAATTTATTTTCAAAGTAAACACACACCTCCGGTGCCAATGGTTGTCCGTTTTTTTCAGTTGCTGCAATCTCAATAGCTGAAATTAAATTTTCTTTACCATCAGTTCTTAAGGTACCAATTGGCAACTGTGATCCTGTAAAGATTACTGGTTTATCCAGATTTTCCAGCATAAAACTTAATGCAGATGCTGAAAATGCCATCGTATCTGTTCCATGAAGAACAACAAATCCGTCAAACTTGTTGTAATTAGAATTTATTATTCCAACTAATTTAATCCAAACATCAGGGTTAAGATTTGAAGAATCAATGACAGGTTTAAATGAAATAGTAGAAAGATCAAAGCCAAATCTTTTAAGCTCTGGTACTTCATCAAGAATCTGATCAAAATCGAATGGTGCAAGAACTCCGGTTTCAGAATCCTTGATCATACCAATGGTACCACCAGTATATATTATAAGTATAGATTTCGATCTATTATCTTTCATTTACATTATAAATTAAAAAGCTGCTTTGCATTTGCTGTTGTTATTTCAGCAACTTTTTCTAATTCTATATTCTTTATTTCAGCTATTTTCTGAGCTATATAAAGTATATATGCGCTTTCGTTTCTTTTTCCCCTTTTAGGAACAGGGGCCAAATATGGTGAATCTGTTTCTAAAACGATATGATTTATATCAATATTATCCACAACTTTATCTAAACCTGAATTTTTGAATGTTATAATCCCTCCAATTCCTATTTTAAATCCCCACTCAATGATTTGATTTGCTTGAGAATTATCTCCCGTAAATGCATGAAAAACTCCATTTAGATTTTCATCAATCAGATCATACATAATTTCAAATATTTGATCAAAAGATTCTCTTGCATGAATAACAATTGGCAGATTATGCTGTTTTGCCAAATTTATCTGATAACGAAATGCTTCTTCTTGCTCCTTCTTATAAGATTTATCCCAATACAAGTCTATTCCAATCTCGCCAATTGCGTAAAATTTTTTATTATTGAGCAAAGCTTCAACTTTTTTTAGTTCTTCTTTGAAATTATCTTTCACAGAAGTAGGATGCAAACCCATCATTGGTATGCAATATCCCGGATATTTTTCAACAAGACTTATTAACCGATTAGTTGTTGAATCATCAACATTTGGAAGTAGTATTTTTTCTACTCCACTTTTTTTCGCATTATCAATCACCTGATCACGATCAGAATCAAATTCAGGCAAAAAAATATGGCTATGTGTATCTATTAACTGCATAAATTTTAAAACGGTGCAAACATAAAAAATTTATCAATCAAAACGTATGATTCGCATTTAATTCTGTATGTCATTAAACATTTACAATGAATAGGATGAAGAACATCCTTTTAACCCTATAAAAAAGCGGGGAGACATTAATGCCTCCCCGCTTAAACTATATTTGTAGATAAATTAATTATACTGCTCCCTGAGCTAACATAGCCTCAGCAACCTTCACAAATCCACCAATATTAGCACCATTAACATAGTTAATGAAACCTTCAGAGTCCTTACCATACTTTTCGCAAGTAGCATGGATATCTTTCATAATTTGGTGTAATCTTTGGTCAACTTCTTCTCTTGTCCAACTTAAACGTAAACTGTTTTGAGACATTTCTAAACCAGAAACCGCAACACCTCCTGCATTTGCTGCTTTACCAGGACCATAAAGAATCTTATTATCCAAATATACTTCAACTGCTTCAGGAGTAGATGGCATATTGGCTCCTTCAGAAACAACAAAACATCCATTAGATACTAATGTTTTAGCGTCGTCTTCGTTGATTTCATTTTGAGTTGCCGATGGAAGAGCCACGTCACACTTAATACCCCAAGGGCGTTTACCTTCGTAATATTCACAACCGTATTTGTCTGCATATTCTTTAATACGCCCACGCTTAACATTCTTAAGATCCATTACGTAAGCTAATTTTTCAGCATCAATTCCATTTGGATCATGAATAAATCCAGCAGAATCAGATAAAGTAACAACTTTACCGCCTAATTCAGTTACTTTTTCAGTTGCGAACTGAGCAACATTCCCTGAACCAGATACAGTAACAACCTTTCCTGTAAAGCTATCTCCTCTAGTTTTCAACATTTCTTCAGCAAAATATACAGCGCCATAGCCTGTTGCTTCTGGGCGAATTAAACTTCCTCCGTACTGAATACCTTTTCCTGTAAGTACACCAACAAATTCATTTCTGATTCGCTTGTACTGACCAAACATAAAACCTATTTCACGGCCACCAACACCAATATCTCCAGCTGGAACATCGGTATTTCCACCAATATGCTTACAAAGTTCAGTCATAAAACTTTGGCAAAAACGCATTACTTCATTGTCTGATTTTCCTTTAGGATCAAAATCAGAACCACCTTTACCACCACCCATAGGTAGTGTAGTTAAACTATTTTTAAATACTTGTTCGAAAGCTAAAAACTTAAGAATACTCAAGTTAACCGTTGGATGAAATCGCAATCCTCCTTTGTATGGACCTATCGCACTATTCATTTCAATACGATAACCTTTATTAATTTGAATTTCTCCCTTATCATCTAACCAAGGTACTCTAAAAAGAATAACTCTTTCTGGTTCTGCAATTCTTTCAAGAACTTTAGCATGCTTATACTTTGGATTCTCCTCTATGAATGGGATAAGAGATTCGGCTACTTCTTGTACTGCCTGATGGAATTCATTTTCGTTTGCATTCTTGGCAATAATCTGAGCCATAAACTGTTCTACACGTGGATCCATAATTTTTATTAGTTTTTTAGTTTGTAATTTATGGTTTAATGCTAACAAACTTATGTAAAAAAAAAATTAAAGAAAATAACGTAGAGCACAATAGGCCTAAATTAGCGTATGTTATAAAACTGTCTACAGCTCTGAACATTACATCCGACGGGAAGTTTCTTCCATCAAAAACACCAATATGTTTAAAAACATTTGATGATTTTTATCATAAATAAATTGGTGAAATCAACTGGTATGTTTTACCTGGCATTGTTCTTACAATTCCCATAAACTCTAAGTTTAACAATATAGGTGAGACTTTACTTGTTGGCATATTTGCTTCCAGACAAATTTTATCTATCGAAATATCTTCTTGGTTTTTTAGGATTTCGGTTATTAATTTTTCATCCTCGCTTAAATTAACAAATAAATCCCGCTGAATATTTTCCTTTTTATCTTTTCCAGCTTCCCACCCTAAGATATATTCCAAATCATCTACCGATGTTAACATTGCCGCCTTGTTTGATTTAATTAAATTGTTGCAGCCTCTAGAATACTCATCCGTTATTCGTCCTGGCACCGCAAAAACATCTCGATTATAAGAATTGGCAATATCAGCAGTTACCAGAGAACCTCCTTTTTCACCTGATTCGATCACAATGGTTGCATCTGATAGGCCAGCTATGATTCTATTTCTTTTTATAAAGTTGTTTTTATCTCTGATAGATTTACTTGGGAAATCTGTCATTATTAAACCTTGCTTCTTAATTTCTCCAGCAAGTTTCTTATGAGACGCCGGATAAATTATATCTAATCCGTGACCTAAGACGGCAATTGTCTCCAATTTGTTGATTAGTGCAGCACGATGAGCAGCAGCATCAATACCATAAGCTAAGCCACTCACAATAATAGGGTTATGCTCTCTTGCTTTTAACTGCTCAACAAGCTTCTCACAAAAGTCAATTCCTTGAGTTGTCGCTTTTCTGGTTCCTACGATACTTATTATTTTCCTTGAATTTAAATTGGCATCACCCAGAGTATACAAAAGAATAGGTGCGTATTCACAATGTTTTAATCTTTCAGGATAGTCTTTTTCAAGATAAAAAATTGTAGTAATATTATTTTTCTCAATAAACTCAACTTCTTCCTCAGCTTTTGGAATGACATCCGATTTTACTATTAACTCTGCTAATGTATTGCCAATTCCTGGAATCTTAAGAAGACTGCTTTTCTTCTCTTTAAAAACCCCTTCAAAACTTCCTGTATAAGAAACTAATTTTTTGGCGGTTATATGTCCAATTTTAGGAATTAAACTCAGGGCAATTTTGTATTTCAAATCGTCATTCATCAATCGCAAATTAAATTTATATGAAATTAATGAAATTATTTAAAAAAAATAAGGAGATACCTAAAAGCATCTCCTTACCATAAATTACAAACTAAAAAAACTACAAGTTATATAATGATTAAATAACTCCTTGATCTAACATTGCATTAGCTACTTTTAAGAATCCTGCAATGTTTGCTCCTTTTACATAGTCAACATGTCCGTCTGCTTCAGTTCCGTGTTTTACACATGCTTCGTGAATGTTACGCATGATTGAGTGTAATTTCTCATCAACCTCTTCTGTTGACCAACTTAATTTCATGGAGTTTTGCGACATCTCTAACCCTGATGTTGCAACTCCTCCTGCATTT
>PKTC01000272.1 GCA_002869305.1 Marinilabiliales bacterium | reverse complement strand
TAAAAACGAAGCTGATCAGAAAGATGTCGTTTGTAATGCCAACGAAGGTGATCCGGGAGCTTTCATGGATCGTTCTATTCTTGAAGGTGATCCTCATTCGGTATTAGAAGCAATGGCCATTTGTGGTTATTCTATGGGAGCAACTAAAGGCTTAATATATATTCGTGCAGAATATCCATTAGCAATTAAGCGATTAAAGATTGCAATTGAGCAAGCTAGAGAATATGTATTGTTGGGTAAGAATCTTTTTGGTTCTGATTTTGAATTCGATATTGAATTACGTTACGGGGCTGGAGCTTTTGTTTGTGGAGAGGAAACTTCATTAATACACTCCATGGAAGGTTTACGCGGCGAACCAACCATAAAGCCTCCGTATCCAGCTGAATCAGGTTATTTAGGAAAACCGACCAATGTTAATAATGTTGAAACCTATGCTAATATTCCAATTATCTTAAGAAAGGGAGCTGGCTGGTTTAATAAAGTTGGTACTGAAAAATCAAAAGGTACAAAAGTATTTGCATTAGCAGGTAAAGTTAAAAATGTAGGTTTGATTGAAGTACCTATGGGAACAACTTTGCGTGAAGTTATTTACGAAATTGGTGGCGGAATTGAAGGTGACAAGAAATTTAAAGCAATTCAGACTGGTGGTCCATCAGGAGGTTGTTTAACTGAAAATCATTTAGATACACCAATTGATTTTGATAACTTAGTTCAGGCTGGCTCTATGATGGGATCAGGAGGTATGATTGTAATGGACGAGGATGATTGTATGGTTTCTGCTGCTAAATTTTATTTAGATTTTACAGTTGAAGAATCATGTGGTAAATGTTCTCCATGCAGAATCGGTAACAAACGATTATATGAGTTATTGGATAGAATTACGCAGGGAAAAGGTGAAATGGAAGATCTTCAACGCCTACGTAATATGAGTAATGTAATCAAGGATACATCACTTTGTGGATTAGGTCAGGCTTCACCAAATCCTGTTCTTTCAACTTTAGATAATTTCTATGATGAATATATTTCGCATGTAACAGATAAAAAATGTACTGCTGGTCAGTGTAAAGATTTAATGACCTATTTTGTTATTGAAGAGAATTGTGTGGGTTGCACTGCCTGTGCTAGAGTTTGTCCGGTAGGTGCAATAACAGGTGAGAAAAAAGAAGCACATTTAATCAATCCAGAGATTTGCATTAAATGTGGAGCTTGCGAAGAGAGATGTAAGTTTGATGCAATCATTGTAAAATAAAAAGGAGTTTGAACAATGGATAAAGTAAAATTAACAATAGATAACAAGCAAGTAGAAGTAGAAAAAGGGACTACAATCTATAAAGCTGCCAAACAACTAGGAATTGATATCCCTGTTTTATGTTACATGAATCTTGAAGGTTTGAATATTGAAAACAAACCAGGAGGATGCCGTATTTGTGTTGTTGAAGTTGAAGGTAGAAATAATCTTGCACCTTCCTGTTCAACCAATGTGTGGGATGGTATGGTTGTAAATACACACTCGATGAGAGTGATTAATGCCAGAAGAACTGTAATGGAATTTATCCTTTCTGATCATCCAAAGGATTGTTTAACATGTGCAAAATCAGGAAATTGTGAACTGCAGGATATGGCTGTTAAATTAGGGGTTCGAGATATTCCCGGACAAGAGTTTGCTGAAATGTCAGAATATAAAACCGATTTTTCACCATCTATCATTCGTGAGTTAGACAAATGCATCATGTGCCGACGATGCGAAATGATGTGTAATGAATTTCAGACTGTTGGTGCTCTTTCTGCATTTCATCGTGGTTTTGAATCTGCTGTTGGTCCAGCTTTTGAAATGGATATAGAAGATTCTCCATGTACATATTGTGGACAGTGTGTGGCTGTTTGTCCAACTGGTGCTTTAACCGAAAGAGATCATACAAGAGATGTTATTAATGCTCTTTCAGATCCTACCAAGAAGGTTGTGGTTCAAACTGCTCCTGCAGTGCGTGCTGCATTAGGCGAAGAGTTTGGAATGGAAGCTGGAACATTAGTTAACGGTAAAATGGTTTCTGCATTGCGTCGTTTAGGTTTCGATTATGTTTTCGACACTGATTTTGCTGCAGACTTAACCATTATGGAAGAAGGGACGGAATTGTTAGATCGTTTAACGAAACATCTAAATGGTGATAAAGAAGTTAAGCTTCCTATTCTTACTTCATGCTGTCCTGCATGGGTAAGTTTCTTTGAACATCATTTTCCTGAAATGAAAGACATTCCATCAACAGCCCGTTCGCCACAGCAAATGTTCGGTGCTATTGCTAAAACTTATTTTGCAGATAAAATTAGTACCAAACGAGAAGACATGGTAGTAGTTTCTATTATGCCTTGTTTGGCTAAAAAATATGAAGCACAGCGCGACGAATTTAAAGTGGATGGAAATCCAGATGTAGATTTCTCTATATCGACTCGTGAGCTCGCACATCTAATTAAAGAAGCAAACTTAGATCTCAATACTTTACCTGATGAGGATTTTGATAAACCACTAGGAGAATCTTCAGGTGCTGCTGTTATTTTTGGAACCACAGGTGGTGTTATCGAAGCAGCAGTTAGAACCGCATTCGAGGTGCATACAGGTAAAAAATTAGAGAAATTAGATTTTGAGCAGTTACGTGGTTTCGAAGCAATACGCAAAGCAACTGTTGATTTCGACGGTACTCCGATAAATATTGGTATTGCTCACGGTTTAGGAAATGCTCGTAAATTACTTGAAGAAATAAAAGCAGGTAAATAAGAATTCCATGCCATAGAAATTATGTCATGTCCTGGTGGATGTATCGGAGGTGGTGGTCAACCATTGCACTATAGTAATTCAGATATATTAAAAGCACGTGCAAAAGCAATTTATGCAGAAGATGCTGGAAAACCAATACGTAAATCTCATGAAAATCCTTACATCATTAAATTGTATGAGGAGTTCTTAGGAAAGCCAATGAGCGAAAAAGCACATCATTTGTTGCATACTGCTTATTTCGATATGAGTCGTAAAATTGAGCTTGAATAAGTATTAATGAGAGTTTAAATTTAAAATTGGAGGATAAATCAATGTCTGATATAAAAGTTAAAATAAAAGAAAAAGACCTGAATACAATCAAAGAAATATGTAAATCTTTTGATAACAAACCAGGTGAGCTAATTAATGTTTTACATAAAACACAAGAGCATTTTGGATATCTACCTGCAGAAATTCAGGAAGTTGTTGCACAGGAACTAAATGTTTCAGTGGCTAAAGTTTACGGAGTGGTAACATTCTATTCATTCTTTACCATGTTACCAAAGGGAAAACATCCCATTTCTATTTGTACAGGAACAGCTTGTTATGTTCGTTGAGCCGACAATGTTTTACAAGAGTTTAAAAGACAACTTAATATTGAAGTCGGACAAACTACCGATGATGGCAAATTCTCATTGAGTTGTCTGCGCTGTGTAGGAGCTTGTGGATTGGCTCCAGTAGTGTTGGTAGGTGAAAAAACTTATGGTAGAGTTTCGCCTGAAGGAGTAAAGGAAATTCTTCAGCAATATCAAGATAAATAAAGTTAGGGTTCATGATTGATAAATACTTCAGTCAAGTTTTAGTTAAGGGTTAAGTAATAATTACTTATCAAATGTGTCCAAATAGAAGGCATCTCAGCAACGAGGTGCCTTTTTCGTATTAAAAAACAAACAAAATTTATGGATTAGATAAAAGTATTACATCATAATAATAGTAATAATTTAAACGTCAGTATTATGAAAAAAATTAGTTTATTATTTTTGATATATTCATGTATTAACATGAATGTGTAATCCCAAAACAGAATAAAATCTTGGGAATCAAAGGAAATCTGCTCTATAAGTGTAGAAATAAACTCTCCTAATTCTGAAAAAGAAGCTTTCGTATTTAATTCCAGGAAAGATATTAACAAGATTATAAAATTCTTATCGGTAGTTGAATTCAAAGATTATAACAATAGAAATGCTAAACTTATGGATTCTGCTAAAGATAATTATATAGAAATAATTTGTGAAGGGCAACGAGATCAAATTTATCTTTATTAGAGAATGGCCTTGATAGGAAAATCTTCGTTCTTAATTGAGGAGGATATTTTGCACAATTTTAAAAATAAGTAACAAGGTTATGAACTTGTTTTTATTTAAATAAATTGCAGCGACAATAATTTGCATAAAAGCTAATTAATTATTAATTTCATCCCACACTATTAAAGAACAAAGATATTAAATCGAACAGGGTAATGGCTTAACGGAGATTAATTACCAATCCGCTAACAATTAACCCTAGAATTTAAACATAAGCGCAGCAAACAGCTGCGCTTTTTCTTTTGGAATCTTCAAGATTAATATTATTTATATTTGTATTTTAGATAACGCAAAAGAAAAAAAAGAATGATCTTCGATAAAATAGAAAATACATCTTTATACCAAAACTTACATCCTGGGTTTACAAAAGCATTTGACTATCTTAGAAATACTGATTTCTCAAAATTAGAAGATGGGAAATATAAAATTGATGGAGATGATATTTTTGCTTTAGTTCAGCAATACGAGACAAGAGATTCGGCAAATGCGAAATTGGAGACACATTATCAGTACATCGATATTCAATATATACATGCAGGAACAGAGCTTATAGGAGTTTCTCCCTTATACAATCAATTACCCTCGAAGAAAGATCATAAAAAAGATATCGCTTTTTACGAAGGTGATGCTTCATTTATAAGACTCACTGCAGGTATGTTTGCTATCTTTTTCCCGGATGATATGCACATGCCGGGAATTAAAACAAAAGAGTCAGAAATAGTTAAAAAAGTGGTTATAAAGGTTAAAAAATAAGTATCCTGAGTACCAACCTTTCTTGCAGTATTAACAAAGGAATTAAATTATCCTTAAAGTTTATCATTTTATTTATGAAATCAGATTTGTAAATTTATACAGTTCAAATATCTGTTTTAAGATGAAGCTAAAATTATTACTTATTTCACTTGTAATATTATTCTCTATTAAAAATGTAATTTCTCAAGAGAATGATACTATTCCACGGGTAAAGATTGGACTTGTTCTAAGTGGAGGTGCTGCCAAAGGGCTCGCTCACATTGGTGTATTAAAAGTATTCGAAGAAATTGGAATATCTCCAGATTACATAACAGGAACTAGCATGGGAGCCGTCGTTGGTGCTCTTTATGCTATGGGTTATACTGCTGATGAAATTTCGGAACTAAATAAAAATGCAGATTGGGATAAGTTATTGTCTGATAGAATTCCTCTTAATGAAGTCGTTTTTGAAGAAAAATCAGAATACAAACGATATATCTTTGGAATTCCGATAAGAAATTACGAGTTTAAACTACCATCTGGAGTAATAGAGGGACAGCAACTCGAGCGCTTTTTTGCAGAACTTACATGGCCTTTGGCTAAAATGGAAAGCTATGATAGCTTGCCTATTCCTTTTCGTTGTATGGGTGTAGATCTTATTACCGGTAAACTAATTGAATTTAAATCTGGAAATATAGCCGAAAGTATTCGCGCCAGTATGTCTATACCAAGTATTTTTGCTCCTGAAAATATTGATACCATGCTTTTTGTAGATGGTGGAGTAATAAGGAATTTTCCTGTACAGGAAGTTAAAGAAATGGGTGCCGATTATGTTATTGGAGTATTTGTTGGTTTTGACGAAAAAGTTACGAAAGAAGATTTATTCTCATTATCAGATGTGCTTTCGCGGGCAACAGTATTTTATGGCATTTTCGATTCAAAAGAACAAATGAATAATACAGATCTTCTTATTCAACCCGATTTAAATGGTTTGGGAGCTTCTGATTTTACTAAAAGTAAAAAAATTGAACTCTTCGGGGAAATATCAGCATTAGTAATGCAAAAGAAACTATATCAATTAGCAGATTCATTAAATTTATCATATCGGCCTGTAAAAAAAATAGATCAACCCGAAAAGATCTTTATAAAAGAAATTAAGGTCATAAATGAAAGACCCTTTGTTGCAGACAAGTTTATAATAAACCGTTCAAAGATCAAGGAAGGTTCATATGTTAGCAAGGAAGATTTATTAAGGGCAATGGACAATATTTATGGAACACAGTATTTTAGGAAGGTAACTTATACATTAGAAAAATTGCCTGATGATACTTATCGTTTATTCTTTAAAGTAAAAGAAAGCACACGCGCCTTTTTAAACATTGCCGCTCATTATGATAACCAATATGGACCGGGAATCATAACCAATTTGACACTTCGAAATTACCTTACTACAGAATCGAGAGCAACGGTTACATTAAATATTGCTGAAAATCCAGGTGCACGCATAGACGTAAACAAATATTGGGGTAAATATCAGCGAATAATGGATAATTACTTTTTTAACTGGAGCCAAAATGAAAATAGTTTCTTCGAAAATTCGGTGGAAGTTGGAACGTATAAGTTTATATATTTAAACGCAGGTATTGGTAGTAAATATTCTTTTACAAGAAATCAACAGATAGGTGCCATTGGGTTTTATGAAATAAATAAGATATTTCCAAATGATAATCTAAAAAATTATTTTCAGACACAATCGTTTAATAGCTATGGATATAAAGGATTTGCCTATAAATTCTATTATAATATCAATAATACAGATGATAATTTTTTCCCAACAGAGGGTTTTAAACTGGATGTTTGTTATAAATATAATTTCAAACCAGATGTGAGTTATAGCATTAATGATGCGGATAGATTGATAGTAAATGATTCTTTCAAAGATGAGATTGGAGATTTTTATTCGGCAAATTTTAATCTGGATTTGTATACCAATATTAGAGATTTTCTAATTTTTAATTTTGGCGGATCTGCAGGTATAACATCGGACGAATCTGCAATTCTAAGCAGTTATGTCATAGGAGGCTTTGATGATCATGGCAGACGAATTAATTATGTGCCTTTTGCAGGAATGAGTGCAGCCGAAGCCATTGTCCCCAACTATGGTCTTCTAAAAGCATCCATGGATATACAGGTGTTACCTCGTTTATATATAACTTCAAGGGCTAACATTGGATTTTACACCCAATCCAAAGACGATATGATCGACTATATAAAGTATAGTCCTTTAAAATCTTATTTAAAAGGATTCTGGGCAGGAATTAGAGTGAACACTATTATTGGGCCCGTAAACATTATGTATAGTGATAACGACTTTGATGGAGAAATAAAATGGTATGTGAATGTTGGATACCCGTTTTAAATTACTACTGTTTGTAATCGAACACATTTGTAACGAAAGTGAACAGTAAACTGCATCTTTTTTAGTATATTTATTTGTTTATGTTGTTGCAATAGAATGAAATATAAACGATGGCATTAAACTTGTAAAATCTAAGTGATTTTTAAACAATATAAATCATAACAATCATTAAAATTCAGTTACACATGACAAAAATTAACTTACGATTGTATGCAATAATTTTCTGCTTATCATTTATGGTATTATCATTAAATGCTCAAAGCAATCAAGTAATAGATATTGGACGGGTCTCTCCGGGAGAAATAGATTATGCAGGTTTTAAATTGGATAAGGATGCAACAGTTCATATAGAAGGAGCAGGGGCTTCGTTTGAAAAATGGGGAAAGAAACTCGCATTTTATGGTTGGATTATTGATAGCGAATCAAGAGAACTTGTTTGGAGTCTCTTGGATGTATACGAGAGTGAATACTTTCATGGAGAAGGTTCTTTTGATTTTAAAACAGACATTGAACTTAAAAAGGGGTCATACGAGATTTATTTTACTGGAATGTATGATAATTCATATACTAAGTATCAGGTAAATGATTTTACTGACCTTATTCAGGAAGTAATGAGGGCAATTGCCGATGACAATGAACAACCATATTATAGAAATGAAAAATACTATATGACTTTAAGTGGTAAAGATGGATTTACGGCTAACAAGGGACGAGAATACTTAGATAAAATGGCAGAAAAGTCAATTGTTTCAATTGTGAGAACTGGAGATGATGAAATAGAAACAAGAAACTTTTCATTAATAAAAGAAACCAAGCTATATGTTTATTGCCAGGGTGAAAAAGATGGCAGAAGAATGTATGATTTCGCCTGGATATACGATTTAAAAACCAGAGAAAAAGTTTGGCCAAATAATTTAACGGATTACGATCGTGCAGGAGGAGGAAGAAAAAACTTTCTAGCATTTCAAGAGCTTAATCTCCCTGCAGGTGATTATGAAGTTCAATACATTACTGATGGTTCGCATTCATATGATAGATGGAATGTTATGCCGCCAGACGATCCACAAATGTGGGGAATAACTATTTGGAGTGACAATGAAGATAAAAAGAATGTATCTAACAAAGTAAAGGAATTTCTCCCTGTGGTTGATTTAACAAGAGTAGGTGATAATGAATTTGAATCTCAGGGTTTTGAATTGACCCAAGATATGGACGTAAGAATCATTTGCATAGGCGAAATTTCTGATTATGACCCCGATGATTATGGCTGGATTATAGATGCTAACACAAGAGAAGAGATTTGGATGTTTACACGATCAAGATCTGAACCCGCAGGTGGCGCAGCTAAAAATAGGAAAGTTAATGAAGTGATATCATTAAAAAAGGGAAAGTATATTGCCTATTTTGCATCCGATGGTTCGCATTCATATCGAGATTGGAATGCTGAACCTCCTTACGATCAAAAAATGTGGGGCCTTAGTCTGTGGGCTGTTACTGAAAAAGATAAAGCCTACTTCAAATTATTTAACGAAGAAGAATTGAATGATAAGAACGTGATTGCAGAAATTACGCGCGTTACCGATAATGTGCGTAAATATAAAGACTTTATTCTTGACAAAGAATTGAAGGTTCGTGTCTATGCTATTGGTGAAGGCGATGATGGTGATATGTATGATACAGGCTGGATTAAAAATATGGACACAGGAAAAATAATTTGGGAAATGACATATAGAACTTCTGAGCATGCCGGTGGAGCGTATAAAAATAGAATGTTCAATAATTATATTATCCTTCCAAAAGGAAACTATCGTTTGTATTTTGAAAGTGACGGATCGCACTCTTATATGGATTGGAATGATGATCCTCCAAGAGATCAAATGAATTATGGAATTAAAATTTTAAAGGAATAAAATACGAATATCTAAAAGGGCAGGCTAACTATTAATGTTAGCCTTTTTTTATTCTAATTCATTAAATAATATTTGAATTTAATAAAAACTCTTATTTTTGTTGAATAACGAATCGAATACTGGATTTTATGATATACATTGCTTTTTCGCCAAAGTACAATCATCCATTGTCGGAAGGACATCGGTTTCCTATGGAAAAATATACCCGAATACCTGAACAACTTTTAATGGAAGGGACTTACACTAAGAAAAATTTTTTTGAGCCAGAGCTCAAAGGGCAAGACCTCATATCATTGGTGCATAGCCAGGAATATATCGATAAGTTAAAACAAAAAAATCTTTCAGAACAAGAAGAACGTAGGTTAGGTTTTCCGCTAAGTGACGAATTAATTGAACGTGAAATTTTAATTTGTGCCGGTAATACGCAGGCAGCTCTGCTTGCAATTGAAAATGGAGTATCCTTTAATGCCGCAGGAGGTACGCATCATGCACACAGAGATTTTGGAGAAGGATATTGTATGTTTAATGATATAGCTGTTGCATCGCAATACTTATTAAATAATAATGAAGTAAAGCAGATTCTTGTGGTGGATCTTGATGTTCATCAGGGAAATGGAACTGCAAGTATTTTTTCTGAAGAAAAAAGAGTATTTACTTTTAGTATGCACAGTGAAACGAGTTTTCCTTTGCGTAAGGCAAAGTCAGATTTAGATATTCCTCTTGTACCCTTAACAGACAATAAAGAATATATAAGTCTTCTGAAAGATAATTTAGCAAATCTGATAGATAAGGTGAAGCGCGAGTTTACCTTTTACCAGGCTGGAGTTGATATTCTTACAAATGATCAATTAGGGCACCTAAATGTAACAAAGGAGGGTTGTG
>PKTC01000388.1 GCA_002869305.1 Marinilabiliales bacterium | reverse complement strand
GCTCAGCTAATAGATAATCCAACGTATGTTTTCGTGTTTCTTCAATTTCCTTGTCAAAGGCTATTACTTCCATACCTTCTTTAATATTCACTGTGCAAGACATGACCAAACCACTGGTTCCTTTAATCTTTGTGACACATAAACGACAAGCACCAGTAGGTGATAATTTCCGATGATAACATAAGCTTGGAATGTGTATCCCACTTTCTTGTGCAACTCTTAACAAATTGGCACCTTCAGGAGCTAATATTTTCTTTCCATCAATGGTTATATTAATTAATTTACTCATAACGAATTCTAAAACTGGTTTTCGAAATATTGTTTTAAGCTTTTAATTGGTAAAATAGGCGATTGCCCGAGTGGACATAGTGAACTTTTTGCCATATACTCTGATTCATTTAATAGTAGGTTTAAAGCTTCAAGTCTTTCTAATTTATTGTTTTTAACATTTTCCATAATTAACAATAATTGCGGCATACCTATCCTACATGGGACGCACTTACCACATGACTCGTGTTTAAAAAATTCTAAAATCGAATTAGTCATATCGAATAATGATCTACCCTCCGACATGATCATTATTGCTCCTGAACCTAAAACAGCACCTTTCTCTTTTAATGTATCGTAAGCCATAGGAGTATCGAGCACGGTTTCATTAACAAATGTTCCTGCAGCTCCACCCAAAATAGCTGCATAAAAGTCTTTGTTATCTTTAATGCCACCAGCAAAATCATAAATTAGTTCTCTTAAAGAAACACCCATTTCTGTTTCATAATATCCTGGTTTTTTAACATCTCCACTAATGGTAAAGATTTTTGTTCCTGGAGAATCATCAGTTCCCATTGATTTATAATGTTCGGCACCCTTTTCAATTATATAAGGAATATGAGCAAAAGTTTCGACGTTATTAACCAATGTTGGTTTACCAAACAGTCCCTTTTCGGCTGGAAATGGAGGTTTAATTCTTGGATATCCTCTTTTCCCTTCTAAAGATTCTAAAAGAGTTAATTCTTCACCACATAAATAAGACCCTGCACCTAATTTAATTTCAAAATCAAGATCAAATCCTGAGTTAAAAATATTTTTTCCAATAAAGCCTTTTTCATTTGCTTGCTTTAGTGCTGTTTGTAACTTTTTAATCGATTCCGTGTATTCACCTCTAATATAAATATATGCCTTGGTAGCTTGAATAGCATAAGCTGATATTAGCATTCCCTCCAGGAGAACATGAGGATCCTGCTCCATAATAACCCGATCTTTAAAAGTTCCTGGTTCACCTTCATCGGCATTGCAGATAACGAATTTTTGAATTCCTTTGGATTGATTTGTGAATTTCTCCTTTAATCCAGTTGAAAATCCAGCACCGCCACGCCCTCTTAAGCCCGAATTAATTACAGAATCAATAATTTTTTCAGGTTGAATTGAAAGTGCTTTCCTGACCGATTTATAACCGCCAATTGTGATATAATCTTCTATTTGGTTCGGGTCATATTTGCCAATACTCTTAAGTGCTATTTTATATTCTGAGATCACAATTTTTTATTTTTTTCGTTTGATCTAATACTTTGAAAAATATTTTCGATTTTAGAAGAATTAAGATTTTTATAGACTTTATCATTTATCATCATCACAGGAGCCTCTGCACAATGTCCCAAACATTCTGAAGACTCCAGTGAAAATAATGAATCATCTGTAGTTTCGTCCAATCCAATGCTTAATTGATTTTTAATACTCTGTATTAATTTATCATCATCCACCATATGACATAAGGGTGAGTTACATACCCTGATAACAAATTTACCTCTTGGTTTTAAGCTAAACATCGAATAGTATCTTACCACACCATACACAGAACTATAAGTTGTATTCAAATACTCTGCAACCCATTTTAAATCTTCAGTAGTTAAATAATTGCTAGGATTATTATTTTGAAGTTCGTGTAAAATATTGAGCATATTATCTTTTACAGGCTCATATCTTTTTACAACATCATTCCTGTCCATAAAATCGTATTTAGGTATTTATATCTTATAAATATAAGACAAGTATTAAAATATGTCAATGTATAGACAGAATTAAGATTGATTTTAATTTAAAAAAACAGAAATAAAGTGTTTTTGGTATACTAAATATATTTCGTTAGTTTCCTAGCTGCCAACCCAACATTAATTGAACCATTGGCAGAACGCGTGTTTCTAAAGAATAATAATCCGTTGGTTCTTCACCAAATTCATAATAACCTATATTTTTAGTGTCTTTTGAAATTCCAACACCAATTGCAGCAGATAAATTAAAACTAGAAATAGTCATTAATCGGTAACCAAAATTAAAATGAAATACGTTTGATTCATATTCATATATCCTTTCACCATAAGTTCCATCTGGATCCCAGGAATCAGATCCAATAGATTTTTCATATCCTAATTCCAAATATGGTCTATGTTGACCAGAACCCACGGGAAATAAAAACTTAGCTTGCAGGCCGAAAGAATAACTTGCTGGAGAAGTAGTAGTTTCATCAGTAAACCAATCGGTTACTACTCCTTGATATATTAATCCTGCATAGTGATAACGAAAATAAGGTCCAACTGCAATCATGTTTGCAAATTGAAAATCGAGTGTAACTTGAGGGCCAAAAAATAAGACTCCAAGAACATCTATTTGTAAATTCATTAGAGTTAAATCATATTCTGAACTGCCCGATTGAAGATATCGATCAGTTAAATACAATGAATTGGTTTCTTGTTTAGAGAATTCTTGATAATTTGGTTCAACTGCATGCGTATATACTGCAGTAATCATTAAAGATAATAAGACGATTGCTTTGTTCATTTTTTTCTGATTGGTTGATAATTGTTAGCTAATTATCAAATTTAATTATTATCTTAATATAAGTCAATACCTTAACTTATTACAGCCATATAATAAAAAAACTTTATATTTTGAACTGAAGCCATTTTACATTGTTATATTCATGGATTTAAGACTTAAAAATATGCCCATTTTAGAATTATTTATATTAACCATTGTTTTAGTACTTATAGCTGTTTTAGCATTATCAGTAAGAATTATCTTTACTAAGAAAGGAGAATTTAGAGGTGGTTCATGCAGTAATCATCAAGATTCTTTAAAGAGTGAAGGCATCGGATGTGGATGTGGCTCTGGTAGTTGTGACACAGCCCATTAATAGCCATTTGATGAAATTAAAGTCCTTTTTTTGTCCGAAAAAAGATATTCGAGAAGAATACATAAAACTTTAAATCACTAATTCCTTCTTAAAAGGTTAAATCTAGTAGCTGCAATGTATGAACTTACTAAAGAAAAGTAAAAAAGGTTCAGCCAAATTGCTGAACCTTTTTTTTGTTACAACCTGTATTTGTATAATTCATTTAACGACTGATAGAAATCTCTTTCTACTGTTAAATATTCATCATAAATCTCATAATAGTAAAACATTTCGGTAAAAAAATCGATTACCGATATTTCTCCTGTTTTTAAGGAAACATTTAAGAGCTCTTGGCTATTTACTTCTCCAAGTACTGACTGATAACTTTCCATGTTTTCTTTTAAGGTATTAGCTTGATCATACATTATTTTCGTTTCAGAGATTTTTGACTCATTTAATGAGCTTTCACTCAAATTATAAAACTCCGACTCCAATTTTGCTTTTTGAATAGCACGTTTACTACTCCACAAAGGAATTGAAATCCCAACTAGTACCCCTTTAAATTTTTCTTCGGCAACCGTTTCGCTTCCATATCCCAGGCTAAGCTCAGGTAACTGCAGATTCTTTGTTACCATTATTTGTTTTTCTGATGCTTCCACCGCCTTTTTTGTTGATAATAACTCAGGATCTTTTGAAAGTCTATCGAAAATTATTGAGTCTAATTCTATTAAATTTTCACCAGGATAATCATCCACTGAAATATCTAAATCGTTCCCTCCATTCAGACTTTTTATCTTTTCTCTAATGCTTAAAATTTCAGAACGAATTTGCTTTTCATCTTTAGTAACTTGCATCAAATGAAGTCTTGCCTTATTAACTTCCAATGCATTCGCATCGCCAAGTTCTAAACGAATTAGGTAAGCACTATACATATCATTTGCGAACTTTAATCTTTTATCAGTAATAGACGCTTTTTTCATCAGATAAACGTATTCTATAATTAGGCTCTTAGCTTCACTTAAAATATTCTGTTGAATAATTAACTGCTTGTATTCATCCTGACTAATCAATAAATTAGCAAAAGCTTTATGGTTTCGATAAAAACACGGCATCTGAACCGATTGGCTAATTTCGAATATTTCTTTCGTTCCAGGAACTGAAGAGTTGTTTGGAAAATAACCATAGTTTATTTCCGGACCATCAGGCAAATTATGCTGACGATATTCATATGCTTTACTCTCAACATGCTTTTTGCTGGCCTGAATTTCAATATTATTATCTTCGATCTTTTGCAATATCTCATGATATGATTGTGATTTTACAAACGATGAAAGAAACATAAGGGCAATTATTAATAGTTGAAATTTATTCTTCATTTTTTGCCTCCTTTCTATGAATCAAATAGTAAATTACTGGAATTACATAAATATTAAGTAAAGTAGAAGTTAATAAGCCTCCTAAAATGACTTTTGCCATTGGACTTTGTATTTCATTTCCCGTAGCATGACCTTTTAAAGCCAGTGGAACTAAGGCTAAAGCAGCTGTTAGTGCTGTCATTAAAATTGGATTCAAGCGATCAGTAGAACCTGAAATTATATAATCACCCAGTGCTACTCCTTTATCCTTATAATATTGGTAATTTGACACCAATAAAATTCCATTACGGGTTGCAATCCCGAACAGGGTAATAAAACCTATGATCGCAGGAATACTAACAATGCCAGATGTAAAATAAATGGTAAACACACCACCAATTAATGCTAATGGCAGATTTATCATTATTATCCCTGCCAACTTCAAATCCCTAAACTCCTGGAAGAGCAACAAGAATATAATAAAAATAGCTAAAATTGATGTTAACATTAAGGTTTGTGATGCTTTGGCTTCACTTTCAAACTGTCCACCATATTGAATCATATAGTTTTCAGGCAGAACAACATTCGCATTAATTTGATTTTTGACGTCATTCACAACACTTCTTAAATCACGCTCTGCCACATTTGCTGATATCACAACCTTACGCTGAACATTTTCTCGACTTATTGAGCTAGGTCCTGCAACAGAAAGAACATCTGCCACTTGCCCTAAGGGCACCTTTTTACCATATTCAGTATCGATAAGTGCAGCTTTGATTCCTTCGATTGATTCGGTATAATCCTTATTTAATCGAACGATTAAATCAAATTTTCGCTGCCCTTCGTAAATATCAGCAATCCTTTCCCCTGAAAAAGCCAACTCGACAAACTCATTAAACTGTTTCATTGTTATTCCGTATCGAGCCATCATTTCTCTGTTGGCACGAATTTGAACCTGCGGAATCTCGACTTGCTGCTCAACACTAACATCTACTAAACCAGGAACATCAATAATTGCACTTTTAATTTGATTCCCAATCATAAACATCTTATTGAGATCTGTCCCAAAAAGCTTTATTGCGATATTTGCCCTGGTTCCGGATAGCATGTGATCTATTCTATGACCTAATGGTTGGCCAACAGTTGCTGCGATTCCTGGTATACCGGCCAGTTTAGATCTTACCTCTGCAATAAATTCATCACTGTCTCTTCCATCTAATTCAAAGTTTACATCGATCTCTGCACTATTCGTTGTTTGTGAATGTTCATCCAATTCTCCTCTTCCTGTTCTTCTTGCAGTTGTATTAACCTCAGGTATAGAAAGTAACTCTGTCTCTATTAAATTTCCGAGTTTATTGCTTTCTTCTAGAGAAATACCCGGTTTGCTAATTGCTGAAATAGTTAAGGCACCTTCATTAAACTCCGGTAAGAAACTTCTTCCTAGACCGGAAATTGTTATCAAAGAAATGATAAAAAGGCCCAGTGAGAAGAATATAACCGTTTTTTTATGGTTTAACGCCCACTCAAGAGATTTAAGATAGGCATTCGTCAATTGGATTGTAAAACGTTTATCTTTCTCTTTTTTAACCATGTATTTTTCGTTGGATAACAATAACTTACACAATAAAGGTGTAAGTGTAATAGCAATTATCAGTGACATAAATAATGACACGATATAAGATATCCCGAGTGGCTTTAACATTCTTCCTTCCATCCCAGATAAAAAGAACAGTTGAATAAATGCAACAATAATGATAAATGTCGCATTTAAAATAGATGCTCTAATTTCTTTGGAAGCTTCAAACACAATATTAAAAGCCGATTTTCTTTCCTTTTCCGGGAGTTTGTGATTTTGTCTTAAACGTTTATATACATTTTCAACATCAATAATGGCATCATCCACCAATGAACCTATAGCAATAGTCATCCCACCCAAGCTCATGGTATTTATATTTAACCCAAGCAATTTTAATACGATAATTGTACCCAATAATGATATTGGAATTGCAATCACCGAAATAATGGTCGTTCTGAAACTTCCTAAAAAAAGAAACAAAATAATTACAACAAAAATGGCTCCTTCGATTAAAGCACGTTGCACATTATAAACTGATTTCTCTATAAAATCAGCTTGCCTAAATATTTTAGTATCTAAGGTTACATCTGGTGGAAGTGTTTTTCTTAATTCATCCAGGTTTTTCTCAATATTTTCGGTAAGTGCTAAAGTATTGGTATTGGGTTGTTTTGATATTGAAAGTATTACAGAAGGATTAGCATTCTGCGATGCGTAACCCATTTTAACTGCAGCACCAATTTTAATTTCTGCAACATCGTTTACGAGTACCGGTTTCCCATTCTTGGATTTGATAAAAGAATTACCCAACTGATCCAAGTCATAGCTTCGCCCCATTCCTCTAATCACATACTCGTTCCCAAATTCTCTAACCAAACTACCAGCAGAGTTTTCACTGATTCCTTCACAAACACTTGCAAGTTCTTCCATGGAAATGTCGTAGTATTTCATTTTCATTGGATCAACCAATATCTGGTATTGTTTGTAATCACCACCTATTATGGTTACTTGTGAAACTCCTCCAGTAGCAAGCAGAACAGGCTTAACATTCCAATCAGCAATAGTTCTTAAATCCATTAAGGATGTTGAGTCTGACTGTAATCCGATGAAAAGTATCTCACCCATTACAGATGATTGAGGTGCAAGTGTAGGCTGCCCAATATGTAAAGGTAGTTGTCCAGCCAAGGTTACCATCTTTTCACTTACAATTTGTCTTGCTTTGAAAATATTAGTTCCCCAGTCGAATTCAACCCACACAAATGAAAATCCCTGACTGGATGCAGACCGAACCCTTCTAACATCAGTGGCCCCATTTACTGCAGTTTCTATCGGGAAAGTTACCATTCTTTCTACCTCTTCTGCGGCCATCCCATGAGCATCAGTCATTACAACCACTGTTGGTGCTGTTAAATCAGGAAAAACATCAACATCCATTCTTCCTGAAGTATAAACACCTGCAAACATGAGAATTATTGCACCAAGAAGTACGAAGAACTTATTATTTAAAGAAAACTTTATAATTTTATCTAACATAGTACTTCTATTTTAATGAACATGACCAGCATGTGGATCTAAACTATTTGAAACCGCAGCCAACTTAACAATTATTGCTCCTTTTGAAACAATTCGTTCCTCTACATGAACACCTGCAAGTATTTCAGTATACAATCCGTCAGATATACCAACCTTCACTTCTCTTTTCTCAAATAACTCTGGTGTTAATTGTACAAAAAGAAAGTAGTTTCCATATTCTTCAACCAATGCCGAATTTGGGACAATTAAAACATTCTCTTTCGATTTGGTTTTGATATAAATGTCAACAAAGCTTCCTTTAAGCAAACCTATATTGTTATCAATCTCAAAGTTTACAGAAATCAAATAACTTTCAGTTTCATCAATGCTTTTACCATAAGATATTAACATCCCATTTAAATCATCCTGAGTATAAAACTTTTCTTGACTATATGATTTAATATTAAATGATGATATTGATTTTAAAAGCGCATAATTCTTTTGCTGAACTTCTGCTTTTACAACTAATTTATCATCATTCGAAAAAGAAAACAATGGATCTCCAGCTTCAACATATTCACCATTATTAATAAAAACATGCTTTACAATGCCATTTCTTGGTGCTATCACAATCTGCCCCTTTTCATTAAAATTGTTTTTTAAATTATCAAAGACAGTCTTTGAATTTTCATAATTAGCTTTTGAAGTTTCCAGCTCTTTAATAGAAACAATTTGCTTCTGCGAAAGAGATTCCTTTCTTTCATAATCGGCCTTAGCAGCTTCATAATTAGTTTTTGCCTCCAAAAAACGAACCTCCAAATTATCATTCGCTAATCCTTCTCCGCTAATTGTAAATAATGTTGCACCAATATGCAATTCTTGACCTTCTAGCAAATGATCGTTTATCTTTATTACACCATTAGTTCTTGCCGAAATAATCGTTTCACTATTTTGACTGGACATAATTTGAGCTGTTGTTTTAATTACTTTTCCAAATTGCTCCATCTTAGGCAGTACCGTGGCGAAATCAATTTTCCATGATTGCTCCTTTGTGAAACTAATTGCGTTTACACTCTCCACTTTTTTCTTTTCAGCAATATGCTCTGCAGTATGTGCATCTGAATAAACATGAATGTCGGTGGTTATTTTATAGCTGTTAGATTCTGTTTGAATATCAAAAATTAATTGCCCAACTCCGCTTTTTATTGGCTTTAATTCAAACTTATAGATTCCCGGATTTATCGGTTCATTTATGGTTTGACGGATTCCATCTTTTCCAATAATTAAACTTGCAGTAACACTTGCATTTTCCAAAGCTTTAAAATCCGAAATGGTTGTAAAATGAGCTAAAATGGATGATGAACTGCCCTTTACAAAAGGGTCAGCTTCAGCAAAAAGTTCTAAATGATCCGTATATTGGGTAATGTAAAGCTTAATATCTTCTGAGCTATGGTCATGGACTTGCTCGACTTGTTCTGTTTCTGCGTTATTACAAGCAATTACAACTAGACCAAGAATCAAATTAAAAAAAATAATTTTCTTCATTATCTCTTATTTAATAATGTTTAAATAAACTCTAGAATAATATTCGAAACTAATCTTAATGTACGTGATCATGATCTTGGTCTTTATCATGTTCATTATGATCGTGCATTTCAGCTGTATCCTCTCCAAGTACAAAATTTTCTTGCTCTGGAAGATCGTTTTCTTCTTCATGTTTATGTTGTTCATCATTATGAACTGTTCCATCTTCTTGTGTATGTGTACCTTGTTGGTTATGTTTACCAGTATTACCACATGCTGAAATAAATACTAACAAAGCATGTGTAAATAAAATAATAAATATCTTTTTCATAATTCATTGAATTTAGATGAAGTATATAATAATAAGAAGTTAAATAATAGATGAATTATGAAATTATCGGCGGTCCTCGTAAATGATTGGCTTTTGGAATTTTACCAGAAACAAATTCTTCAATGTAATTGGTATGTGTTGTTTCAATACAACTTAAATCTGAAAATAAAGGATTTGTGTCGTTTGATATGAAAATATTATCAAATGAAATTTGCGTTAAGGTTTCGACATGAAAATGACATGCATGATCTTCAGAATCTTGAGTACAACAATGATATTCAGGAATTAATGATTCCTCAATATAGTCGTGATGCTCATGATGGCTTTCATGATGACAATCGTTTTGAACTATCCTTTCTTCAAAATGATGATGATGAGGAACAATGCTGTGAGCAAAGATGATTGTCCATGCAATTAGTAAAAATGGGAGTATTATATATTTATTCCGAATCACATTTCAAAGATAATGATATTATTGAATTAACCATATGATATACAAATGAATCATTGGTTTAAAGTTCTTTGATTGACGTATTTAATTCATACTTTTCATTTTACTTAAAAAATTCGTATTTTAGAACGGCCTAAACTTATGAACTTATGAGTCCATTTCTAATCTTTCTGCTAG
>PKTC01000293.1 GCA_002869305.1 Marinilabiliales bacterium | reverse complement strand
CTGCTTATCTTTTATATCTTCAATTGATTTTATTTTACTGTCTTTCCTTGCAAAAAGGGAATGAGTTATATAAATATATGGGGATGAAAAATTTGATTTTGTACTCCTTTGAGGTGAATACGACATACCAACAATACCATCTATTTTCTTGTTTTCAAGATCTAACCTAACCTGGCTCCATGAATCCAGTTCAAGATGGACATTTAATCCCATTGTTTTAGAGATAGCTTCTAAGATATCAATACTAAATCCAGTTGGGTTAAGGTCTTTGTCCTGGTAGTGGTATGGAGGATAATCGTAGTTGGCCTTAAAATATATTGAGTCAATTTCAAAATTATTTGAATATAAAGGTAATGCAAATTGAATGGTAAAAATTAAAATGATTAATTTTGAACGCTTATATGTCATAATGTCGTTAATGTAGAGTATGGCCAAGTGCTTAAAGATAAAAAAACTATTCAAATTATATACGATATGAAATTAATAAAGTTCAAATTATAATTGAACGGTGTGTTATGATAAATACTATTTTTCTAGTATTTAAAGAAATATAAATTTAGTTCTGAAAAATAAGTAAGCTAAAAATTAACTTAAATAAATGAAATATTACATAATAATTCTTTTATTATTTTTTATTTATTCGTGTAGTAATGAAAGTAAGCAAAAAAGTCGTTCAGCGCTTGATTTGCCTGATTCGCTAACATTTGAATATGCCAAGGGATTTGAAATAAAACACCAAAACAATTATAAAATTGTTTCTGTAAAAAACCCGTGGCAGGGTGCAAAAGATGTTAAATATGATTATTTACTTTTAAATAAAAACGTTCCTTTACCATCGGTGGCCTTAAATTACGAAGTGATTAGAACTCCAGTAGAAAGAGTCATTTGTTTATCAACAACGCATATCGCATTCATACATGTATTGAACGAAACAGAGAGCATTGTTTCTATATCGGGAACTGATTATGTAAACAATCCCGGTGTAAGACAACGTATTGAGAATAATGAAATTTTTGATGTAGGATTTGATAATAGTTTGAATTACGAATTAATTGCAAGTTTAGAACCTGATCTTGTAATAACATATGGGATTGGTGGGCAGATTGCAGGATATAATCAAAAACTTAATGATTTAGGAATTAAAACTTTAATAATTGCAGAATATTTGGAGGATCATCCATTAGGAAAATTGGAATGGATTAAGCTTATTGCTGCGTTATATGAAAAGGAGGAGTTGGCTCAGGAGTACTTTGATGCAAAAGTTCTTGATTATAATAGCCTGGCTCAACTAGCAAAAAAAGAAATGATGAAGCCTAAGATTTTGCTTGGTTTACCTTGGAAAAGTACCTGGTATGTACCTGGAGGTAAATCTTTTCTTGCAAAAATGATATCGGATGCAGGAGGCGATTATATTTGGAAAGAAAATGAATCGCGTGAAAGTTTACCTCTGGGAATAGAATCTGTTTTTGCGATGGCTTCTGATGCTAATATATGGATTAACACCGGAACAGTTAACAATAAGCAAGACATTCTAAAATTGGATGAACGATTCACGGATTTTGCACCATTTCAAGAAAGTAAAATATATAATAATAACTTACAAGTTAATGCCTCAGGAGGAAATAATTATTGGGAGCAAGGATTAGTAGAACCGGATATCCTATTAAAAGATTTGATTAAAATTTTTCATCCAGAATTATTACCAAAGTATAAATTGGTTTATTACAAGATTATTGAATAGTAATTGCATATTTTATTAAATTAGCATCTTTCATTTACTTAAAAATAATATAAATTGCTTTCAAAACGACAATACTTTTTTCTCTGGATTCTTCTTTCATTTATACTTATAGTATTATTTATTTTTGATATTATATTAGGATCAGTTCGTTTACCTTTTTTTGATGTGTTAAAGATCATTTTTACAGGGCAAACAGATCATCCTGAATATGCTACCATAATTTATAAATTCAGAATACCTAAGGCCTTAACTGCTTTATTTGCTGGGTTTGCTTTATCAGTTAGCGGTTTGCAGATGCAAACAGTTTTTAAAAACCCTTTAGCAGGACCATATGTGCTGGGAATAAGTGCTGGAGCAAGCTTAGGTGTTGCTTTATTGGTCATGGGATTATCAACTTTTACTGTAGTAAGTCAAGTTGGGGTATTAGGTAACTGGACAATTGTGCTGGCTGCATGGATGTGTTCAGGTTTGATTTTGTTTCTGATTTTGGCAGTTTCAATGCGTGTTAAAGACATCATGACCATTTTGATATTGGGGATTATGTTTGGAAGTGCAACCAGTGCAGTTGTAAGTATATTACAATATTTTAGTAACGAATCGATGTTGAAAGCGTTCATCGTATGGACAATGGGCAGCCTCGGTGGTGTTTCATTAGCACAATTAAAAGTTCTTATTCCTAGTGTTGTTATAGGATTACTTCTTACCTTTTTACTTATCAAAGCCTTAAATGCTATGATGGTTGGAGAGAATTATGCTAAGAGTATGGGACTTAATGTGCGATCTTCAAGGTTTCTTATTTTTTTAAGTACAAGTTTATTAGCAGGAAGCATTACAGCATTTTGTGGACCTATTGGTTTTATTGGTATTGCAGTACCCCATATTGCAAGGATGGTGTTTAAAACAGCGAACCATAAAATTCTATTACCTGGAACTATGATTTTTGGGGGCATCGTCTTACTTTTTAGTGATATAATATCTCAATTACCTGGATATGATAAAACACTTCCCATTAACTCAATTACAGCTTTAGTTGGAATTCCAATTGTTATTTGGATAATTATCCGAAATCAAAAAATAACTGCAGTATAGTTAGGATATGAAAGAACAAGAGAATATAATACATATTAGTAATCTTGAAATAGGATATCCAATAAAAGGGAATATAAATAACACCTTATTCAATAATATAAACTTAGCTGGAAGCTCGGGCGAACTTATTGCTTTGGTTGGTAAGAATGGCATTGGTAAAAGCACACTTTTGAGGAATATTTCTGGTTTACAAGAACCACTTAAAGGGCAAATCAATTATTTTGGGAAACTTAAAAATTCCTATAGTAGAACTGATTTTGCGCGAATGGTGAGCTTTGTTTCTACTGAAATTGTTAATGTAAATAATTTGAGTGTTTTTGATCTTGTTTCATTAGGAAGGTTTCCTCATACAAACTGGTTAGGTAAATTAAAGCCGGAGGATGTTAACAGAACAGCGCGGGCTCTGGAAATGGTAGGAATGAGCTCTTTTTCACGAAAACATATTAATGAAATTAGTGACGGTGAAAGGCAACGTGTGATGATTGCAAGAACCTTAGCCCAGGATTCTAAAATAATTGTATTGGATGAGCCAACAGCATTTCTTGATTTACCTAATAAATATGAAATTATTCATCTTCTTAATAAGTTATCAAAGGAAGAAAATAAAACAATTATTTTTTCCACACATGATCTAAACATTGCCATTCAGGAAGCCGATAAAATATGGTTGATGTTAGAGGATAAAATTGCCGAAGGAGCTCCCGAAGATTTAATCTTAAATGAAACCTTTAACCGGATATTCGAAAAATCTAACCTAAAATTTGATAAACTGAAAGGAGATTTTAAGATGCAAAAATCCCATCATCGTAAGATTGGTATATACGGTGATGGTCCGCACTTTGTATGGACCAAAAAGGCTCTGGAAAGATTAAACTTTATGGTTGTGAAAGAAAATGAATCTGGACAATATATAAAAATCGAAAAAGAGAATAATTTGTGTAAATGGACGTTAATAGAGGATAAAAACATAAAAGAATTTAGTTCAATTTATGATTTATCAATCCATTTAAAATTGCAACTTAAAAATTAGAGTTATGAAAGGATTAAAGAAAATAACTTCGTATATATTAATAACTTTTGTGTTATTAATTACTGTTGTTTCATTATTAGGCATTTGGGAAGTAATTTCTCTTGAAGACATTATGCGTAAAATTTTTACCTCTTTATTTATCATTTTTGTAGCTTCAGTTATTGTATTATTCATCTTCTCAGTTCTTATTCGAGATTCAGAATATAATAAAGATTAAATTACTACAGCTTCCTAAATACTAATTTTTCTATTTTATTCTCCTTTTTTTGCGAAGCTTTAGAAGAACAAACACAAAGAAAGGAGACAAAAGAATACAAAATTGTTAGTTTGTAAACATCTAATGTTTAAATAATATTAATTTATATTAAACATTAATACAATGTCCTATAATTGCCATAATTATGGCGTTTTAAGATTTATTTTTATTTAGAATAGATAGTTATTGTTTAAGAAAAAAATAAAAAAAATAAACAAAAACTTAATTTATCTTGTTTTCTTATTGTTTTTAGAACGAATTATTAACTAAATCAAATATCAATGAAAACAATTGGAAAAAAATTTTTAAGCATTTTTGCAATAGCTCTTATTGCAAGTTTTACATTAACCTCTTGTGACGAAGATGATGATTCAATCGACGACATGTTAGAAGCAACACAAACTGTTGTTGGTATTGCATCTGCGGATGCTAATTTCTCTACGTTGGTAACTGCTTTAACAGCTGCAGAACTTGTATCTACACTGCAAGCTGATGGACCATTTACTGTTTTTGCACCTACCAATGCTGCATTTGATAAATTAGAAGACGGAGTTCTGGAAATTTTATTAGATAATCCTACTCTGTTAGCTGATGTATTAAAATATCATGTTGTAAGCGGCAATGTTATGTCAACTGACTTAACAAACGGACCAGTACAAACTTTGTTGTCAGGAAAAACAATTGATGTATCAATTGCTGATGGTATGGTAACATTAAATGGTTCAGCAATGGTAACACAAGCTGACATTGAAGCTACAAATGGAGTTATTCATGTAATTGATGAAGTTCTTTTACCTGAAGGTTTCGAGTTACCAAAGCCTAGTATTGTAAGTATTGCATCAGAGACAGCTTCATTAAGTATTCTGGTTGATGCACTTACTATGTTTCCAGATTTGGTTGACGCATTAAGTGAAGATGGAACATATACTGTATTTGCTCCGACAAATGATGCATTCGAAGCTTTACTTGGAGTAATTGGACAAAGCAGTTTAGATGATATACCTGAAGATGTAATTGAAAGACTATTGAAATATCACGTAATATCAAGTGCGGCTCTAATGTCAACGGATTTAAGTGATGGACAAATGGCAGCAACATTATTGAGTGCTAATGATGAAATTGAAGTTAGTATAGATGGTAGTTCTGTTATGATTAATAATGCAACAGTAACTACAGCAAATGTTGAAGCTTCAAATGGTGTAGTGCACATTGTTGATGCTGTTCTTGTACCTGCTCTTGAGTTAAGTATAGTAAATACAATTGTTGAGCCTGCTTATTTTAACGAAGATTTCTCTATCTTGACAGAAGCAGTAGTTACTGCAGGTTTATTAGAAACTTTAATCAATACGGAAGCAAACTACACTTTATTTGCTCCTAACAACGACGCTTTTGAAGCTGCAGGTATTACCAGTTTAGAAGGATTAACTGCAAACGATTTAGCACCTATACTAACATATCACGTTATTGATGGGGAAGTTTTTGGTGACGGACTACCTGAAACTGGATCAGCAGTAGAAACTTTAGGTGGAGACTTTTATTTAAGTATTAACGATAATGGAGCTTACATTAACGGTTTAACAATGGTAACAGCTGCTACTTTAGCGGGAGAAGCACTGGATTATGACAATGGTGTTGTTCACCTAATTAACAGAACTTTAGTTCCTGCATCTGATAATGTAGTTGAAATTGCGGTTGCAGCTTCTCAAGCTTCTGAAAATGCAGAATTTGGACAACTTGTTGCAGCATTAACTGCGGTAGAAAATGATGAATCAACTGCTGCACTTGTAACAGTTTTAAGCGGAGATGGACCTTACACAGTTTTTGCGCCGACCGATGCTGCTTTTGAATCATTATATGATTTGGCAAACGTTGCAGACTTTGCAGCTTTGGTGGATGCTGTAGGAATTGGAACAGTCGAAGCGGTGTTGTTATATCACGTTCTTGATGCAAGAGTATTCTCAACAGATTTACCAAATTTATCTAACACAACAGTAGAAACTTTAGGTGGTGCAATAACATTTAATCTTGAAAGTATGACAATTGCTGATTCTGATGCAGCTCTTCAGCTAGGTACTGTTGATGCAACAATTGTGGACACTGATATTTTTGGTACAAACGGTGTAATACATGTAATAGATGAAGTTATTCTTCCATAACAATATTTCTGCTTTGTTCATTGAAATTTGATGAAAGGTCCGACAGTTTGTTAGTAAGTGAACGAAGTGATTTAAGGCGGCTATTTTGCCGCCTTTTTTTTATGTTGTAGCGTCGACCACACATTGCTTTGGAACATATCTATTTAATCAATTACCTTAATTGAAATAACCTTTCGATTAGTGTCAAATTCATCTTACATCATTTATAGAATATTCAATTTTAACAAACTGTTGATAAATCTGCATTACTAGATTACAACACTTTCGAAATAAAATCTTTTCTTAGTATTCTTTAAAACATAGAATTATGATACTTAGCAGAATCGATTGGGTTATCTTGTTTATTTTCTTTGTAATTGTGATATCCATTGGATGGATAGCTTCTAAAACAGCAGGAAAAAACACATCTGAATTCTTTTTGGGTGGAAGAGGGATGCCCTGGTGGTTGCTTGGTATTTCTATGGTAGCATGTACTTTTTCTGCTGATACTCCAAATCTGGTTACTGGAATGGTCCGTGAAAATGGAGTAGCAAAGAATTGGGCCTGGTGGGCATTTTTAATTACTGGCATGGTTACCGTTTTTATTTATGCCAAGTTATGGAGACGATCCAATGTAATGACAGATCTTGAATTTTACGAAAAAAGATATGGAGGTAAACCCGCTGCATTTCTACGAGGCTTTAGATCCGTGTATTTAGGACTGTTTTTCAATGTGCTAATTATGGGTAGCGTAACGCTTGCTGCTATTAAGATTGGCGCTGTTATGTTTGGTTTAAAGCCATTAACAACAGTTTTAATTGCATCGGCAACAGTTGTTTTATATGCTGGTTTAGGAGGATTGAAGGGAGTCATTTGGGCTGACTTTTTTCAATATTCCATTGCTATGTTGGGTGCCGTTTATGCCGCAATAGTTGCAATGCAACAACCAGAAATACAGGCCATTGGTGGAATGCAAGGGATGCTGAGTCAATTAGGAGATACAGTAAAATTCATTCCTGATTTTACAAGTGCTTCAACTTATGTTCCATTACTAATAATTCCAATTGCTGTTCAATGGTGGAGTGTTTGGTATCCAGGAGCCGAACCAGGCGGTGGAGGTTATATTGCTCAACGCATGTTGGCAGCAAAGGACGAAAAAAATGCCATTGGAGCAACATTGCTGTTTAATTTTGCTCATTATGCTTTACGCCCATGGCCATGGATTATAGTTGCATTGGCTTCCATGATTATATACCCGGATTTGGCAAGTATAAAAGCTGATTTTGCTTCTATAGATCCAACTTACTTAAAAGATGATATTGCATATCCAGTAATGCTTTCAAAATTAAAGCCTGGTTGGCTAGGTTTAGTTGTAGCATCCTTAATTGCAGCATATATGTCAACCATTGGAACTCATCTAAATTGGGGGTCATCATATATTGTAAACGATTTTTACAAAAGATTTGCACGACCCAATGCAACAGAAAAGGAACTGGTATTAATGGGGAGAATATCAACATTGTTATTAATGATTTTAGCAGCTATTGTTGCTTTATTCTTTTTAAATAACGCAACACAAGCTTTTAATATATTGCTACTATCAGGAGCAGGTTCTGGGGCAATCTATTTACTGAGATGGTTTTGGTGGCGAATTAATGCCTGGACAGAGATTGTTGCAATGATTGGAGCAACCGTGGTGGCAATAATCCTTGTATTTTTTATTGATGATGCTAGAGTTGCTACCAATGTTTTAGACGGTTTTACAATGAAATTATTAATTGCAGTTACTACAACATCATGTATATGGATTATAACAACATTAATTACAAAACCTGAGAATAAAAATGTTTTGCGCGACTTTTACAAACTAACAAATCCGGGTGGACCAGGTTTGAAGAAAGTTGTTGAAGATGCAAAAATAGACGGAGAAATAATTAATGAAAAAGACCTTGGAAAACCCTGGGAAATGCCTATTCAGATATTATTGGTATTTATCGGCTGTGTTGTTATTTATTCGAGTTTATTTGCAATAGGTAATTTTGTTTATGGAAAAACGCTTTATGGATTTATTTTACTAACGATTGCAGTCATAGGAACATATTTCTTATTTAAATCATTTAAAAAATTAAGGGCTAATTAAAGTGCAAATGATTAGTTTTGCAGTTCTTAATTTAAAATAATAAACATATATCTTGGTTATGGATTTAACACTTTTAGTATTAGCAGCAGGAATGGGAAGCCGTTATGGGGGTTTAAAGCAATTGGATCAGGTAGGCCCAAGTGGCGAAACAATTATTGATTATTCGGTGTATGACGCAATGGAAGCAGGATTCAATAAGATTGTTTTTATTATCAGAAAGGATATTGAAAAGGATATGAAAGAACTGCTTTTTGACAAGTATAGCCAAAAGATAAAAATAGAGTATGTTTTTCAAGAATTAGACAAAATTCCAGATGGTATTGAGCTACCTGCCGATCGTGTAAAGCCTTGGGGTACTGGTCATGCAGTTTTAATGGCAAAAGATGTAATAAATGAGCCATTTGTTGTAATCAATGCAGATGATTTTTATGGCAAAAGCGCTTTTAAAGTAGTAGCAGATTACATGAAAGCTCAACAAAATGATCTAAAAGGAAAAAACTGCATGGCAGGATATAGATTGAAAAATACTTTATCCGAACATGGAACAGTTTCCAGAGGTGTGTGTAAAGTTAATGATCAGAATGAATTAGTTGAGATAATTGAACGAACAAAAATTGGTTGGAAAGATGCAAAAATTATAGCCGATGATTATGGAAATAACCTTGAGCTAAATGGAGATCTTTTCGTATCTATGAATTTTTGGGCTTTTACACCGGATGTTTTTCCCGAAGTAGAGTCAGATTTTAAAAAGTTCATAAAAGACAATTATGATAATATCAAATCGGAGTATTACATTCCTTCCATTGTAAGTTATCAAATGAAAAGTAAGTTGGCAACTGTGAAAGTTTTGGAGGCAACAGATCAATGGTTTGGGGTTACATATCAGGAAGATAAACCATTAGTAATTGAGAAAATTCAACACTTAACAGAGGAAGGAAAATACCCAGAAAAGCTTTGGTAAGGGAACATTTATATTAGTTAATTTGTTTATCTCAGCGTAAATGTTCATATTGTAAACCTATTTTTGAATCGAATTAGATGTTAAACACGCTGGATTATATTTTTATAGCAATATACTTTGCTATAATTCTTGTTGTTGGATTTTGGTCAGGACATAAGGAGGAAAAGGAAGATTACCTCATTGCAGGACGTAAATTAAAATCTTTCGAGGCAACCACTACCATTTTTTCAAGTAGGATAGGAGCTGCAATATTGCTGACATATACGGCATTGGTATATGTATATGGACTGGGTGCTTACTGGTACTTTATTGGTTCAGTTTTTGGATTATTTGTATTCTATTTTTTTGGTAAAAAAGTAAAAAAAATGGGTGATGATCATAAATTTTACACCTTATCTGATTTCTTTCTTTTCACCAAAGGTCCGGTTGCTGGATATCTGTCCGCCATTGTTGTAATCATAATCATGTTTGGCTGGGTAGTTCTCAATTTTACAGCAGGTGCTAAATTAGTTGAAGAGTATACTCCAATCAGTTATAATTGGTCTGTACTTTTAATTGGAGTAATTATTATCGCATATTTAATTGCAGGTGGTTTTAAAGCAGTTGTAAAAACAGATATCATACAAACACTCGGAATCTTTCTTTTTTTCGTTTTAATGGTTTATCTTTTGGTTAATGCTGATACTAAACCGAAACTAGTTGTTTCTGATTTATTTGCAATTCCCACTGGTGAAATTGTAAATTTCTTTCTTGCTGGTTTCTTTATTCCAATGGCTTCTCCGGAATTGTGGCAGCGAGTTTACGCAATTGAAAACCAGAAACATTTTAAACGAAGTTTAATATTATCTTCAGTTTTTTATTTTATTATAGGATTTATATT